>DATBCZ010000525.1:0-4689 GCA_036270175.1 Steroidobacteraceae bacterium
GGACGCGGCGACGCTCGTCAGGCTGGCGTGGCACATAGGCAACCGACACGTGCCGGCGCAGCTCGAGCCGCATCGCATTCTGATTCGCGATGACGCGGTCATTGTGAACATGTTGCATGGGCTGGGCGCCACGGTCACGCCAGTGATGGCAGCCTTCACGCCGGAGACCGGTGCGTACGACAGCAGCGGGACGGCACCCGCGCAAGTCGAGCACTCGGCGCAGCATGCGCACTCAGCTCAACACGAACACTTGCGCGCAGGACACCGCCTTGATGACTGAGCCAGCGTTGTACCGGCTACTGACTTGGTCGTCGCCTGGCTACCCCACTGGAGCTTTCAGTTACAGCCACGGGCTGGAGTGGGCTGTCGAGACCGGCCACGTCGCCAACCTGCAAAGCCTGCTCGACTACGTGGCTGGCGTGTTGGAGCGCGGCGGCGGCTGGATCGACGCGGTGCTGTTCGCCCACGCGTGGCGCGCCACGTATGACGGCGCAACGGCCGCACGCGCGGAGGCAGACACGCTCGCCGAGCCCGGCGCACCGGCCTTGTTGAGTCCGCTCGCGAATTCTCACGCGGTCGCCACACCAGCCGCAACCGCCGAATTGGACACCGTAGCGGAACTCGCCGCCGCCTTCCGCAGCAGCTCCGAGACCGCGCTGGAAAGCCGCCAACAAGGAAGCGCTTTCCTGGACGTCACCCGCAAAGCGTGGCCCCACCCAACACTAGACGCCTTCGCCGCCCGCCAGGCCGCAGCGGGCGTCCCGGTTGCCCACTGCATCGCCGTGGCGGTAACCTGCGCGGCTCATGAAGTCGCGTTAAACCCCGCCCTGCACTCCTACCTCCACGCCGTCGCCGCCAACCTGGTCTCCGCCGGCGCAAGACTCATCCCCTTGGGACAAACCCAGGCGCAAATCGCCATCGCCCGGCTGTCGCCCGTCATCACCGGCATCGTGGAACGCGCGCTGGCGACGAGTCTCGATGACCTCGGCACCGCGGCCCCCGCCATCGAGCTGTGCTCGTTGCGCCATGAAACACAGTACACGAGGCTCTTCCGCTCATGACATCGCCCGTGACCCCGCTGCAGGAATCATCGACCGGCCCTCTGCGTGTCGGTATCGGGGGTCCCGTCGGCTCCGGAAAGACGGCCCTCACAGAACGTCTGTGCCGACTGATGTCGAAGTGTTATGACGTCGCCGCGATCACGAACGACATCTATACGAAAGAGGACGCGGAATTCCTGACTCGGTCGGGCGCCCTGGTACCCGAGCGGATCATGGGTGTCGAGACTGGAGGCTGCCCGCACACGGCGATTCGCGAAGATGCGAGCATCAACCTCGCTGCGGTAGCGGACATGAGCGCCCGTTTTCCCGCTCTCGAACTCATCTTCGTCGAAAGCGGCGGTGACAATCTCGCCGCCACCTTCAGTCCCGAGCTCGCCGACCTGACGATCTATGTGATTGACGTCTCGGCCGGCGACAAAATTCCACGCAAGGGTGGCCCCGGCATTACGCGGTCGGACCTGCTGGTCATCAACAAGATCGACCTGGCTCCCCTGGTGGAGGCCTCCCTCGAAGTCATGGACCGCGACTCCCGCAAGATGCGCGGCACGCGGCCGTTTCTGTTCACGAATCTCAAAAAGAACCAGGGCGTGCGTGAGATCGCACAGTTCATCGTGGAAGCCGGCGGGCTGCCCGAACGGGATCTTCCGGATAGCCTCTGACCAAACGGAACGAACCGACGCTCTCCGCCGCGGCGCGCGCCGTTCGTGCCCTTGCCCGCCAGCCCCTGGCTCGCCAAACCCGCGCGCTTCATTCCATTTCCGGGTAGGGCCCTTTCCCGCCAGCCGCGATGAACCGATCGATATGCGCGGCGAGCACCGGCAACGGCACCGACCCCAACTCCAACACCGCGTCATGAAACGCCCGGATGTTGAACCGATCCCCCAACTCTTTCTCAGCCTTCGCACGCGCCTGCAGAATCGCCCGCTCGCCGAGGTAGTACGAAAGCGCCTGCGCCGGCCACGCAATATACCGATCGACCTCGGTCTCGATCTCGTGCTCCGGTAACGCCGTGTACTGCCGCAGATAGGCGATGGCTTGCTCGCGCGTCCACCCCTGCGCATGTACCCCCGTATCAACCACCAGGCGAGCCGCCCGCCAGATCTGGTATCCCAACATCCCGAACCGGTCGTAAGGCGTCTCGTACATGCCCATCTCGACACCGAGACTCTCGCAATACAGCGCCCAGCCTTCGCCGTACGCGGAAATGTACGTGCGCTGGCGAAACTCCGGCTGATCCTTGTGCTCCGCCGCGATTGGCATCTGAAACGCGTGCCCGGGTGCCGACTCGTGCAACGTCAACGCCGTGAGGTTGTAGAGCGGCCGGCTCGGCAGATTGTAGGTATTCACCAGGTAAACGCCCGGTCCGCCACGCCCCGCCGTGTAGAAGGGCGCCAGGTCATCCGGCACCGGCTTGATGGCAAAGCGCGCCCGCGGCAGATAGCCGAAATATAACGGCGCCTTCCCGTCGAACTTCTTCGCAATCCAGGCAGCCCGCATGAGCATCTCGTCGGGCGTCTTTGCATAGAAGCGCGGTTCGCTGCGCAGGAACTTGAGGAACGCGGGGAAATCCCCCTTGAACCCCGTCTCCGTCATGACCGCAAGCATCTCATCGTGGAGCCGTGCCACTTCGGCGACGCCGAGGGAATGAATCTCCTCTGGCGACATATCGAGCGTCGTGAATTCCCGGATCTTCGCGCGATAGAACGCCTTGCCGTCGGGCAGATCCTCCGCAGCCAACGTCGTCCGCAACCCCGGGACGTATTCGGTTCGCATGAACTTCAGGAGTTCTACGTAGGCGGGTTGCACGGCGTCGTGGATCGTCTTTACAGCGTCAGCGCGCAACGCTGCCTGTTCAGCGGGCGAGATCCCCGGCATATCCTTGAATGGTGTGTAGAACAAACTCGCCTCGGGAGTGGCGTTCGTCACCGCCGTAATCGAAGAGTCCCGGCCCTCCATCGTCACCCGCGGAGGAGTGAAGCCGCGCTTCATCCCGGCGCGCATCTCGTCCATCTGCTCGTGGAAATAGCGCGGGATGTCGCGCATCTGGCCGATCCAGTTGCGGTAGTCCTGCGCCGTGCGGAAATTCCGGCGCGCGGTATACCCGATGTCGGTCCAGAACGTGGTGTCCGAGTTGGCTGGCATCTCGAAGTCACGGAACCGCTGGCTCGCAATGAGCACCTTGATCTGCGGGTAGTAGACGTCGAGGTTGATCTGCTCTCCGGGAGAAAGCGCGGCGCGCGGAATCGCGTCGAGCTTGTGCAGGACGTCCTCCCAATACCGCAACCGCGCCTCCTGTGACGCGGGGTCCACCTTCGGCAGATGATCCGAGATCGGCTTCTGCGAGTCTTCGTCATCCGCCAACTGCTGCTCACGCCACTTCCACTCGCTGGCATAAATCGACCGCAGGCGGACGTCCGCGTCATTCTGTCCAGCGCCAGGCTGTTTGGACGACTGTTGGGACCCCTGTGAACATGCGGTCATGGCGACTACCGTAAATGTAAGTAACAATTCACGCGCAAACCCTGCGTGCATAAATACCCTTTTTGTACTTGGAGCTGGACTCTCCTTACATTTCCAGTGTAAAGCAGACGGCACTTTTGGTGGGGAACAGGTCAATGTGGAAGCCGATCGTCGCAATCTCCTTGGGCGGAAGTCTGGGCTCCCTGCTGCGTTGGTGGCTCGGGACGATGCTCAACGCCCATTTCCCCACCCTGCCACCCGGCACGCTTACGGCGAATCTCGTCGGTGGCTACATCATCGGGCTGGCCGTCGCCTTCTTCGGTACCTACACCGCCATCGCGCCGGAATGGCGCCTATTCGTGATCACCGGCTTCTGCGGTGGGCTCACGACGTTCTCGACGTTTTCCGCGGAAATCACCGCGCTTCTGCAGCAAGGACGAGTGTCCTGGGCACTCGGTGCGGCGGCGACTCATCTGGTGGGATCCATCCTCATGACCTTCGCCGGCATCGGCACCTTCATGTGGCTGAAGAACTCATAAAAAAACCCGCCGGCGCACAAGCCGCCGGCGGGTTCTTCACCAGGTACATCATTTCCACCGGCGGTCAAGCCGGGGTGTCGCACTCGCCGGTCGCGAACGCCCATGTCAGTGTCGTGTTGTTGGTCGGCATCACCGACGTCACCGGCTGCAGGGTGCCGGTCACGGCCGAACTGATCACGTTGGTGTTCCAGTTCATGCTGATCGTGATGTCCTTGAAGGACTGAACACGAACGAAGGCGGTCGCTGACGCCGTGTAGCGACGTTGAATCGAGACCAAAGACGGATAAAGACGAGCCGCGCGGTCAGATCGCGGTGCTCATCGTTGGAGAATCAGGCCGCGACTCTCTCGGCCTTCGAATCCGGATAGATGTACCAGTCCACGCACCCATAAGCCAACGACGGATCGAGAGTCGTCGGATGAGGTGCGGCGACAGCATGCGCAGGTTCGATGGCAGTGTTGCGGAAAGAGCTCTCGAGGATGAGCAACTCCTCCGGGACAGGGACGGCGGACAGGATCGCGTTCCGCGTCTGCTCAGATGTAGGCTTCATAGCGAGCTGGCCTCCAATGCTGACAGCATCTTTGCGCCCAATATGTGACCGCGTGATGATGCTCCCGTACACTCTGCAAC
>DATBCZ010000526.1:0-7113 GCA_036270175.1 Steroidobacteraceae bacterium
CTCCACGTTAGCCGTCTCGTCCCGGCCCTCCGGCACCGACTCGTGCAGCAGGTTGGGCAGGCCGAGCTGCCACTGCTCGAGTTCCTGCTGCACGGCGACCAGCTCTTCCTCGGCTTTCGCCAGATCCTGGGTGAGCTTCTCGCCCTTGGCGATCAGTGGCGCGACATCCTCGCCGCGGCCCTTCGCCATGCCCACCGCCTTGGCGCTGGCATTGCGCTCCTGGCGCAGGCGATCGGCCTCGACCTGGAAGGGCTTACGCTTGTCCTCCAGGGCCTTCAGGGCTTCAACATCCAACGTATAGCCGCGGCGCGCCAGGTTGCGGGCGACGGCATCGGGATCGGAACGCAACAGCTTCGGGTCAATCACGTCAGTTCAACCTTTCGAGGGCGGCTTGGACCGCAACCGGGCCAACGCTTCGCCAATTTTCAATTCGAGTCCCCGGGAAACGGGGCGGTAGTATCGCCGATCCGGCATCTCGTCCGGCAAGTAGCGCTCGCCGGCCACGTACGCGTCCGGCTCTTCGTGCGCGTAGCGATAGTCGCGCCCGAAGCCTAGATTCTTCATCAGACTGGTCGGCGCATTCCGAAAACGTAACGGCACGTCCAGCGTGCCGAACTTCTCGACGTCTGCCCGAGCCTCTGCCATCGCCACATATACGGCGTTGCTCTTTGCCGCACACGCGAGATACACCACGGCATTCGCGATCGCCAGCTCGCCCTCCGGGCTGCCGAGACGATCATAGGCCTCCCACGCATCCAGCGTCATCGGGAAGGCACGCGGATCCGCGAGCCCGATGTCCTCGACCGCCATGCGCACCACCCGCCGCGCGATGTAGAGCGGGTCGCACCCGCCATCGAGCATTCGGCACAACCAATAAAGCGCCGCATCCGGATCGGTCCCGCGCACCGCCTTGTGGAGCGCGGAAATCTGATCGTAGAACTGATCCCCACCCTTGTCGAAGCGGCGCCTGCCGCCACTGGCCACTTCCTTGGCGATCGCCATGTTGAGGCAGCGCCCGGCAGCCAACGCCTCCGGCGAAGCCTCCACGAGTCCCGCACCGAGCTCGAGCATGTTGAGCGCCCGACGTCCGTCGCCATCCGCTGCCTGCGCCATGAGTTCGAGCGCCTCTGGCTCGGCGGTCAGATTCTCTTTACCGAGCCCCCTCTCCTCGTCCGCCAACGCCGTCCGAAGCAACGTCGCGATGTCCTCGACCGTCAGTGAGCGAAGCACATACACCCGTGCCCGGGAGAGCACCGCGCTCACAACCTCAAAAGAAGGATTCTCGGTCGTCGCTCCGACGAACGTGAGCGTGCCGTCCTCGAGGTACGGCAGAAACGTATCCTGCTGCGCCTTGTTGAAGCGGTGCACCTCATCGAGAAACAACAAGGTCGGTCGACCGCTCGACTCGCGCGCACTACGTGCGGCTTCGACAGCGGCGCGGATATCCTTCACGCCAGCCATTACGGCCGAAAGCGCGATGAACTGTGCGTCCGCCTTCTGAGCAATGAGTCGAGCGAGCGTAGTCTTTCCGGTCCCGGGAGGACCCCACAGGATCAGCGAGTGCAGTTGTCCGGTTTCAATGGCGTGCCGCAAGGGTTTACCGGGGCCCAGGAGATGCTGCTGCCCCACGAACTCGTCCAGTGAGCGCGGTCGCATCCGATCCGCAAGCGGCCGCAATGGATCGCGAAGGCTGGCCGACTCACGGCTCACGGGTGCGCCAGATGAGCCGCTCGATCCAGCGTGGCCATGCTCCAAGACCGAGAAAGAGTGCAGTCAACGCGACCAACACTCCAACAGAGTCAGCGACGAAGTCCATGATGTCCGCATCCCTGCCGAGCCCCATGGCTCCCTGGGCAATCTCGATGCCGCCGCCGAAGAGCAGCATCAGGAGCGCGATCAGCAGATACCGCCTGGGTCGGACCAGGCTGCCGAACCAGAACGCCATACCGCCAAACGCCAGGGCGTGCTCGAGCTTGTCCCACAGGTGCAGGTCGGGCACATAGCGCGGCGGCTCGAGGCACGAGATCGTGATGTACACCACCATCGCCCAGCCAATGGCCCACCACAAGCGCGCCAGTCGCCGTCCCGGACTCGTCGCGGTCCGCGCGATCCCCAATTCCGGAACACTCATTTCTGCGGCTTTCCGATGAGGTCCGCGCCCTTCGGAGGCGCGAAGCTCGTCTCCTGCGCGCTGACCGGAACGTTGCGCTCGATGTGATCGAACAGGATGGTCGCGGTCTGTCCGAGTTTGTCTTCGAGAATCATCCGCTTCAGGTCACCGCTGGAAAACCCGAACAAGGCGTCCTTGAAATCCGCGTCCGTGCCGTGTGGCTCGACCAGGACCCAATCGAGCCCGTCGCGCTGCCCGGCGAGCGACAGGGTGAAGTTCTTGCGGACATCAACGGTTCCCGACAGCAACATCGCCGGGGTTGCCGACAGCGCCGCGTCCACCGGCTTCACGGTGACCTGCTCCAGGTCGCGGTCGAAAAACCAGAGATTACGGCCGTCGGAAACCATGAGCTGGCCGGCGCCCTTGTTGGTGTCACCGGCTTGCGGGTGAATATCCCAGCTGAACTTTCCCGGCCGGGCGACGATGAGCGTCCCGGTGGACCGATCGATCTCGCGCCCCTGCCCGTCCGCGAGCGTCTGCAGGAAAGTCGTGCGCAGCGTCTTCATGTCGCTCAGATATTTGTCGAGCGGCGTGGAAACATTGGCGGACGCCGTAGCAGCCGGCGCGGCAGCGGTCAACGCACCAGTAGCCTTCGGCACATCCGCGGCCGCGGCAGGCCCCGCCAGCATCGCCATCCACACCAAAACAAGACACAATCCACACTGTTTCAACATCATTCTCAATCCTGCAACGGTGCCGGCACGAGCACCTCGCGCGAGCCATTCGCCTGCAACTGGCCGACAATGCCGGCCTGCTCCATGCCTTCCAACAAGCGCGCCGCGCGGTTGTAACCGATCTTCAAACGCCGCTGCACGTACGAGATCGACGGCTTGCGCTCGGTAGTGACAATCTTCACCGCCTCATCGTACAACTCATCCTGCTCGATACTGTCGGGTCCGCCACCGAGCTCGCCCTCGCCTTCCTCGTGCTTCAGACCCGGTATCGGGGTCTTCGGCCCGGACAACACCTCCTCGATGTAATCCGGCGGCGCTGCGGTCTTCAGCCCCATGACGACCCGATGCACTTCGGCGTCGGACACAAAAGCGCCGTGCACGCGCGTCGGCATCGAAGTCCCGGACGGCAAGTACAACATGTCACCGTGACCGAGAAGTGTCTCCGCCCCCATCTGGTCGAGAATGGTGCGTGAATCGACCTTCGCCGACACCTGGAACGCGATCCGGCACGGAATGTTGGCTTTGATGAGACCGGTGATCACGTCGACCGACGGTCGCTGCGTCGCCAGCACGAGGTGGATACCGGACGCGCGCGCCTTTTGCGCGAGGCGCGCGATGAGCTCCTCGACCTTCTTGCCGACGATCATCATGAGATCGGCGAGCTCGTCGATGACCACCACGATGTACGGCAGTGGTGTGAGATTCGGGATCAGCGACTGGTCGAACGTCGGATCGTTGGATGCCATCTGGGTCATCACCGGGTCGCGGATCGGCTTCCCGGCGTCGTTGGCGTCCTTCACCTTCTTGTTGAAGCCCGAGATGTTGCGCACGCCGAGCGCGGCCATGAGTTGATAGCGGCGCTCCATCTCCGCCACGCTCCAGCGCAACGCGTTCGCCGCCTGCTTCATATCCGTCACGACCGGCGCCAGGAGGTGCGGAATACCCTCGTACACCGAGAGTTCCAGCATCTTCGGATCGATCATGATGAGCCGGACGTGCTCGGCCGTCGCCTTGTAGAGCAGCGACAGGATCATTGCGTTGATACCGACCGACTTGCCCGAGCCGGTGGTGCCCGCGATCAGCAGGTGCGGCATACGAGCCAGGTCGGCCACGACGGGCTGTCCGCCGATGTCCTTACCCAGGGCGAGCGCGAGCGGCGAGGTCATGTCGTCATACGCCTTGGAGCGCACGATCTCTCCGAGCGTCACGGTCTCGCGCTTCTCGTTCGCGATCTCCAGCCCCATCACGCTCTTCCCGGGAATCACTTCGACCACGCGCACACTCAGTACGGACAAGGCGCGAGCAAGGTCCTTGGCGAGACTGGTGATCTGGCTGGCCTTCACGCCAGGAGCGGGCCGCAGCTCGAACCGGGTCACGACCGGCCCGGGCTGCACGGCGACGACCTCGGACTCGATGCCGAAGTCCCTGAGCTTCATCTCCACGAGACGCGACAGAGCGTCCAGGGCTTCCGACGAATACAACGCGACCTTCGGCGGCGGATCATCGAGCAGGCTCAGCGGCGGCAGTTCCCCAGGCTTCGGGGTGTCAAAGAGCTGCACCTGCCTCTCTTTCTCGACCCGCTCGCTCTTCTCTACGATAGGTGCGGGCGCTTCGATGCGGGTCGGAGCGCGGGCCGCGGACTTCTTCTGTTCGGTTTTGACAGCTTCCTTGCGCGCCTGCTTGCGCTCGCGGCCTTCAGCCGCATCCTTCGCGGTCGCCTTGCGGGCGCGCACCCAGCTCACGCCGGCCCAGGCCCAGGCGCCGAGCCGGTCAATGACGGTAAGCCAGGACACGTGAAAGGCCAGGGACAGCCCTGCCATCCACGCCGCAAGCATCAGGAGCGTCGCGCCGAGGAACCCCAACCCATGACTGAGATTCTCGCCGATCTCTTTTCCTACGATCCCACCCGCGCTCTGACGCAGTATGCCCGGCGCCCAGTGCAGCGTCGTGAGGCCACAACTCGCGAACAGCACCAGCAGAAACCCGCAAACACGCACAGCCGTGTTCATGCGCGACCCGGACCCCGGCTCGCCTTTCATGCGGCGCAGGAGCATCCAGCAGGCCGCACCCAGCATCACCGGGAACAGGTAGGCCGGACGTCCGAATACGAAAAACAACGCGTCCGCCAGCCAGGCGCCGATCCAGCCGATCTGGTTGTGCACCGTCGCGGGAATGCCCGCAAACGACGAAAAGCCCGGGTCATCGGGACTATAGGTCGCCAGTGCGACGAACAGCACGAGGGCCACCACGCCAATGGCAATGAGGGCACTCTCACGCAGGCCGCGGGCTACGGCGGACGTAAAGCGAACGGGATTGCGCGACTGCGCCTGGGTTTCTGCCATCACGCCATTATAGTGCCTGTCAGACAGGCGCGGACCTACCGTCCGAGAGAAGCCGCGAGCTTGACGCACTTGGTACCATAGCCCGCGCGTAATCAAAGAGATACCTTCATGACGACAACCCGGCACAGCCGCCTGATCATCATCGGCTCCGGCCCCGCTGGCTACAGCGCGGCCGTCTACGCGGCACGTGCCAATCGTTCCCCCCTTCTGATCACGGGCGTCGAGCAGGGCGGACAGCTGATGACGACCACCGAGGTCGATAACTGGCCGGGCGACGTTCACGGCCTGCAGGGGCCCGAGCTCATGGACCGCATGCGCCGCCACGCCGAACGATTTTCCACCCAGATCGTCAATGATCATGTGCAATCGGTCGATCTGTCCACGCGGCCCTTCCGCATCAAGGGCGACACACATCACTACACCTGCGACGCCTTGATCATCGCGACCGGCGCGGCCGCCAAGTACATGGGCCTGCCTTCCGAGGAAAAGTTTCGCGGCCGCGGTGTATCCGCCTGCGCCACTTGCGACGGGTTCTTTTTCCGCGGACAGCGGGTCGCCGTGGTCGGCGGAGGCAACACCGCGGTTGAAGAGGCTTTGTATCTATCGCACATCGCGCAACACGTTACGCTCGTACACCGGCGGGACAAGTTACGCGCGGAAAAAATCCTGCAGGATCGCCTCTTCAGCGAAGTCGAGAGCGGGAAGATGTCGGTGATCTGGAATCACACGGTCGACGAGGTGCTCGGCAACCAGCAGGGTGTGACGGGCACGCGCCTGCGCTCACTGCAAGGAGGCGCGCCGCGTGAGCTCGAAGTCACCGGCCTGTTCATAGCCATCGGACACTCGCCGAACACCGGCATCTTCACCGGGCAGCTCGACATGCGCGAGGGCTACATCAAGATAAAAAGCGGCACTGACGGTGACGCGACGGCGACGAGCGTTCCCGGCGTGTTCGCCGCAGGCGATGTTGCGGATCATGTGTACCGCCAGGCCATTACCTCGGCCGGCGCCGGATGCATGGCGGCGCTCGACGCCGACCGTTATCTCGAGGGGTTGGATATGGAGAAACACTCCTGACCGCAGCGCCCCCATCGCGCGTCCACTACAGCATCGAAGACTTCGACCCGCGGCAATGGAATGCCCTGGGAGGAGATCGCAACCCGTTCCTGCGACATGAGTTCCTGGCGGCCCTCGAGCACACGCACTGTATTGGTCCCGGCACAGGTTGGGATCCGACTTACATCGCAATATATGACACCGCGGGACTGGCCGCCGCCACACCAGCCTTCACCAAGAGCCATTCCTACGGCGAGTTCGTGTTTGATTTCGCCTGGGCACAAGCCTACACACGAGTCGGCCGGCGCTACTACCCGAAGCTGGCCGTCGCCATACCCTTCACGCCCGCGACGGGACCGCGCCTCCTCGTTCGTCCCGACCTCGATCGAGCCGCTACCGCCGCGCGTCTTCTGAATGAGATCGAATCGCACGCTTCGAGCCGTGGCCTCTCCTCGGTACATGCTTTGTTTCTCGATGAGCCCGCGCGCGCGGTGTGCGCGGACGCCGGCTGGCTGATTCGGCGCGACTGCCAGTTCCACTGGACGAATCGCGGCTACACGAGCTTCGACGGTTATCTCGAGACCTTCACCGCCGACAAACGGAAAAAAGCCAAGCGCGAGCGCCGCCGCGTCGCCGAAGCCGGCATCCACTTCGAGACTCTCATGGGGGGCGCTCTCGACAAGCGTACGCTGGATACGGTGTACGCTTTTCACCGCGATACGTTTCTTCGCCACGGCCACGAGCCTTATCTGACACGAGAGTTTTTTACCCAGGCCGCGCGCACATTAGGTGACGCGCTGATGGTGAAGCTGGCAATGCATGGACGCACGCCGGTCGCAGCGGCGATTTTTTTCTGGAGTCAGGATGCGCT
>DATBCZ010000527.1:0-9703 GCA_036270175.1 Steroidobacteraceae bacterium
AGCGATTCTGATTGCCACGGCGGTCCTGTCGTACACAGACCGGCAGGTGCTGAGCCTGCTGGTCGATCCCATCCGCGGCGAGTTGGGAATCAGCGATACGCAGGTGAGCCTTCTGCTGGGCACGGCGTTCGCGGTCGTCTATGGAATCGCCGGGATTCCCCTCGGGTTTCTCGCCGACAGGACCTCACGCCGTAACCTGATCTTCGCGGGGGTGGTCGTCTGGAGTTGCGGCACGCTGGCTTGCGGTTTTTCACACAGCTTTGGACAACTGTTCGCTGCCCGAATCGTCGTCGGGTTGGGTGAAGCGGTGCTCTCGCCGGCGGCGATCTCACTGATCAGCGATTATTTCCCGCCGGCACGCCGCGGCACAGCGGTAGGTTTCTTTCTCAGCGGCATCGCCATGGGGATTGGAGCGGCCATCCTGATCGGTGGCGGCGTGTTGCATGTCGTGGAGAGCGGCGTTCTGGCGGGTACGCCATTGGCCGGGCAGCCGGCGTGGCGTCTCGTGCTGCTGCTGATCGGCGCACCAGGTCTGCTATGGTCACTGGCAATACTCCTGATCAAGGAGCCCGCGCGAAAAACCGCGGAAGATCCAACAGATCCGGGCGACGCCGCGGCCACCGGCGCGAGCACGCCAACCTCCGCCCCACGCTCCACCCCCTGGTCCCGCGTAATCCCCATCTACCTTGTAGTCGCCACCGCCTCCCTGGTCGACAACGCGGTAGGCGCCTGGGCCCCCACCCTCCTGATCCGCGAATTCACCCGCGACCCCGCGCAGATCGGCGTGCAGCTGGGCTTCCTGCTCACCGCCGGCTTCGGCGGTGGCGTGTTATTAGGCGGCTGGTTAGCCGACCGCGCCGGCAGCCGCGGCGGCTCATCCTACAAACTGGGAGTCTGCCTCCTTTCCGGCCTCCTGATCCTCCCTGTCTCCCTCCTGATCAACGCCAGCGAATTCCACCTGGTCCTGCTGTCGGTGCCGTTGTATTTCGCCCTGTCGGGCGTCGTCACGGCATGTGGCTTCTCCGCAATTCTCGACGTCGTGCCGAACCGATCGCGCGGCCTCGCCATGGCGATCAGCTTTTTCCTCAACGTGGCACTGGGCGCCGGCCTGGGCCCGAGCGCCGTGACGGCGGCCAGCGACTACGTGTTTGGCGTCGCCGCCGGCCTGGGACCGGCAATTACTCTGACGGTGGCCGCCGGCTACGCGGTCGCAGCGGGTGCCGCACTGACAGGACTGTCCTTACTCAGGGCGCGCCGCCCCGCGAACCCGGGCGAAGTGCACTGATGTCTGTCAAAGCTCCGCATTCGCGGCGAAAAACCGGGTCATCGGCGGCCCCAACAGCAGCACCGCCACCAATCGCGCCATCTGCATGGCCATCACAAATGAAGCATCCACCTTGCTGGAGGCGGCGATGATCGCGACCGAGTCAGCACCTCCGGGACTCGTCGCGAGATAAGCCGTCAACGGATCTATCCCCACAATCACGACCAGCAACGCCCCGAGCCCAGCGCAGAACGCCACGAGGAACAACGTGCAAACCAGCACACGGGGTAACGCCTTGGCGGCGTGAACCAACAGCGGTCGCGTGAACCGCAGCCCGATTCGCCAGCCGACGATCGCATAGGAAAGGGTCAACAGCCAACGCGGCAACTCGATCGTGATCAAACCAAACCGGGTCAGGACGATTCCCGCCACCAGGGGTAACAAGAACGCTCCGGCCTGCAATCGCAACATGTTGCCTAGCAAAGCGCCCAACACGGCCAGCGCGATCGTCTCGATCAGCGGCACCCACGCTAGCGGCGGAAACCAGGCAACCGCCTGGGCAGCGGCGTGCGCGCCATGCAGACCCGCCAGGCGCGCTACGAGCGAGGCCACGGCCGCCACGATTACCACCCGAAGGTATTGCATGAAGGCAACCAGTTGCGCGTCGGCTCCGTACGCTTCCGCCATCAAAACCATGGTCGTCGAGCCGCCCGGACTCAAGCCCCACAGCGCGGTGCTTCCGGGTAGAATCCTCATACGACTCAGCAACAATCCGAGCAATGCACTCGCAGCGATGACCGACAGCGAGCCAAAAACAAACACCGGCCAACGCCCGGCGATTTCCCCGGCGACCGACAGCGGCAGCATCTTCGCCACCATGCAACCGATGAGACCCTGCGCGAGCACGAAAGGCCGGTTGGGAACGTCCACTCGTCCACCGTTCGTGGTCACGAGAATCCCGGCGACGATGGGACCTATCAACAATGCGGCGGGCAGTGCCAACCAGAGCAATACGGCACTCACAGCCGCCGAAATTCCGATCAGCAACAGCCATTGCAGCATCAGATTCAAATCCGGGTCTCCACACGCTATTATGCGAGGGTCCCCTCGCAAAACGGATAGTAGAGGATGCCCTCGCAAATAGCAACGAAGCGCACCACCGCCGCTGCCCCTGCGGCCGCCACCGCTCCTGCGGCTGCCACTCGTGCCGCCGCCACTGGTGCCTCCGCCGCTGCGCCGGCTACCGCACGCGCGCCAAAACGCCAACGAGGACGCCTGCGCGTCGCCGCCATCCTCCAATCCGCCCGCGAGGTCTTCACGGAAAAAGGCTACGATGGCGCCACGATGACCGAGATTGCGGCGCGCTCCGGGACAGCAATCGGCTCGCTCTACCGGTTTTTTCCTTCGAAGGAATCTTTGTCCGACGCCCTGTTGCTCCACTACCTGGAACAGATGACCGAAGGATTAGCCGCGCTGACCGCGCGCACAAATGACATGACACCGGAAGTCGTCACCGCCTCCCTCGTCGACCTGATGCTCGGGCTGAAAGACGAGCGCAGCTTCGTGATTGCGCTGACAGAGGCCCGCGGTACGAACCCCGCTCTGAAAACGCGCTATCGTGAAGCTATGAAACACGGCCTCACGGGCGTCATACGCAAAGTCGCTCCCCGCTTACCCCGGGGCCGATCGGAGTCGATGGCGGTCGTCCTGCTGCACCTGCTGAGGGCGATCTACCGCACGGCGGCCGAAGAAGAGCCGACGACGCAGCGCGCCGTGTTAGCCGAAATGCGCGATCTCATCCGCCTCTACCTGGTGTCGGCACACTGATGTTGAGCGGAACGATGTCCGGCGCAATGATCATCATGGTGTTGACGATCGTCGTCAGCGTGATTGGCCTCTTGTCCCGCAAAGTCATCGAGAAGGCGGTGTTGCGCCCCTACGCGATCGCGCACGGCTCGGACTACGCGACGCTGCTCTCCAGCGGGTTCGTCCACGCGGATATCGGACACCTGCTGTTCAATCTCATCACCTATTATTCGTTCGCTTTTCCGCTCGAGCGCGAAATCGGGCAATTGCCCTTCGAGATGTTGTATTTCTGCGGGCTGCTGATCAGTAACATCGGCACCTGCATCAAGCACCGCAACGAGCCGAACTATGCGTCCCTGGGCGCCTCGGGGGCCATCCTGGCCGTACTATTCGCCTCGATCGTGTATTTCCCGCGGCAGCGGCTGGTCATTCTGCCCATCCCCGTGCCGATCCCGGCGCCGCTGTTCGCCATCGCCTACCTGGCTTTCAGCTATTACTCATCGGGACGCTCGCGGGACCGCATCAATCACGACGCGCATATCTTCGGCGCGCTGACGGGCCTGGCGTTCGTGCTAGTCACCGCCCCCGACCGCTTCCGCGACCTACTGCATTGGTTTTAGCCCGGCCCGCGTAGCGGCAGCCCGCGCTCATCCCTGCGTAAATATCGCCGACGCCTTCTGCACCGTAACCCAAACACCCCAGGCAATCGGAATCCCCACCGCAGCCCACGCAACAGCCACGAGCCAGGTGGGAGTCGACACCGCAGCAGCCGCAGCCCGCGCACCCGCACGCGTGGCGCTCGGAGTGTTATTGCCCGCATCGAGCTCCGCAAGCTGCGCACGCGTCATGTAGTGCTTCTTCGCGACGGGCTGAATCATCAGGTTGCAGACGAAGCCGACCGCGAGCAGTCCCGCGAGAACGTACATCGTGACGCTATAGACTTCCGCACGCGGGACGCCGTGCTCGAGCTGATACTCACGCACATAGTTAACCAACACCGGCCCCAACACACCCGCCGTAGCCCACGCGGTCAGCAGTCGACCGTGAATGGCGCTGACCATCCTCGACCCGAACAGGTCCGCCAGATAGGCGGGTACCGTCGCGAAACCGCCACCGTACATCGAGAGGATCACGCAGAAGAAAACCACGAAAAGTCCGAGACTGCCGTCCTCCGCGGTCCACGGTACCGCGGCATACAGCGCGGCGCCGAAGAGAAAGAACACCATGTAGGTGGCCTGGCGGCCGATCTGGTCCGAGAGCGAGGCCCAGAAAATACGGCCCGCGATGTTGAAAAGGGATAACAGGCCGGTAAATCCCGCCGCGGTCGCGGCGATCACACTCAGCTGCGCGGGTGTCAGCTGATCGAACGCGGCCTTCACGCCGATGAGCCGGCCACCGAAGACTTCCTGCAACATCGGCGAGGCCATGCCCAGGATGCCGATACCCGCTGTCACATTCAGGGTCAACACGGTCCAGAGCAGCCAGAATTGCGGCGTACGCCAGGCGACGTCCGGATGAACCTGGCCATCGGTGATCAGGGTCTGCCGCCCCGGGCCCTTCCAGCCTTCGGGCTTCCAATGAGCCGCCGGCAGCCGGTAGCCGAGCGCCCCGGCCATCATGAACACGAAGTAGGCCGCGGCGAAGACCAGGAAGGTCTGCCAGACACCCACCTGTGTCGAGGTGGTGAACAGCTTCATGAGCTGGTCGGCCAGCGGCGCGCCGATCATGGCGCCACCGCCGAAGTCCATGATGGCCAGTCCGGTCGACATGCCGCGGCGGTCGGGGAACCACTTCACCAGGGTCGAGACCGGCGAGATGTAACCCAGTCCCAGGCCTATCCCACCGATTACGCCCGTACCGAGCCACAGCAGCCAGAGCTGGTGGACGATGACGCCGAGGGCCGCGATAGCGAGGCCTCCGCACCAGCAGACCGCCGCCACGACGCCCGCCTTGCGCGGACCCGCGCGCTCCACCCAACCACCCCAGATGGCGGCTGAAAACCCGAGGAATAAAAAGAACAGTGTGAAAGTCCACCCCAGCATGGAAATCTTCCAGTCGCAGTTGGTGGTGAAGATCTGCTCGAACACCCCGAGATCCTTGGGGCAGGCAACGCTGGCCGTAATGCCGACCGCCCGGGACAGGGGCAGCCAGAACACCGAGAAGCCGTAGGCCATCCCAATGCAAAGGTGAATGGCCAGGGCGGCCGGTGGCACGAGCCAGCGGTTGAAACCTGGCCCCGCGATGATGCGTTCCCTGCTTAGAAATCCGGGGACGTACCCCACTTCCACTGCAGACATTCGGGGCTCCAACGGGTTCATAAGCGCCTGCGGCACTGTTGGGCTTAAGTCTGCGAGGAAACCCCTATTGCGGCTGCGACATACGTCCCAGTGGGCATTACTTATTTCAGCATCCCCGGCTGCCTGTGAAGCCGTACCGCGTTAACCTGCGCAGATGAAATTTGCGATTCGCTCATTACGATTGACTGCTGCAGCCGTAACGCTGGCGCTGCTGTGCGGCGCGGCTGCGCAGAGTGCGGGCACCGCGGCCTCTTATGCCGAGACGCGCAAGTCCTTTCAGGACGCTTATGCGCGCGCCACCACGAGTGTCACGGACGCCGGTGAAGCGGACAGCGAGAGCCTCAAGAACTATCCGCTCTACCCATACCTGCAGGCGGCTCGCATTCAGCAGGCACTCGGCGGTATGGACGCCACGTTGCTCTCCCAGGCCGACAACCGCGCCGGCGACTTCATTGCCGTCTACGGACAGCAGCCGGTCTCGCGGAGCCTGCGGCGTGTATGGCTCGACAGTCTGGCGCGGCGCTCACAGTGGAGTCAGTTCCTCGCCGTCTACCATGACGCTGGCGCGAGCGACGCGACGCGTTGCGAGAGCTTCAACGCACGCATCGAGCTTGGTAAAACCGACGGCATCGCCGCGGACATTGCCAAAGAATGGCTCACCCCTCGCAGCCTTCCGGAATGCGACCGCCCGTTCGCCTGGTTGAAACAGAACGGAGCCCTGACCACCGCGCTCATCGAAGAGCGAGTCCACCTGGCGCTGGACAACAACAACGCAGCGTTCGCACGCCAGATCATCGATCAGCTGCCGCCCGAGCGCGCCGCTCCGCTCTTTCAATGGGCGGGACTCCTGGAGAGCCCGTTGCGCAGCATTGACGCCCTCATCGCATCGCCGAGCACTCCGGTGAACGAACTCGCCCTGCTGGCAGGCTGGAAGCGGCTCACGCGCATGGACCCCGATGCCGCGAAGGAACGCTATACGAAGTTTGTGAACGCGCGCGGCCTGACTCATGAGAGTGCGAGCCCCTACGCACTGGCCCTTGCGCTGGCGCTCGCCTGGGCCCGCGACCCCGCGGCGCTCGAGTATTTCGATCAGGTGGCGGCCTCCGACTTCGACGACCCTGCCCTCGAGTGGTGGGCCCGCGCAGCGCTTTGGGCGAAGAACTGGAAACTGGCGGCGCACGCGATTGCTGCCATGACGGAGACGAACCGACAGACGGCGCGCTGGCGCTACTGGTCGGCTCGCACGAGCGAAGAATCGCACGACGAGCACACCGCGCAGCCGCTCTACGAATCCCTGCTGGCGGACGACAACTACTATTCGGGCATGGCTGCGGCCCACCTCGGCCGCCCCATGACGCCGCATCCGCAGAGTGTGCCCGTGAACACCAACCTTCTCGGGACGCTGCAGAAGGTGCCGGCGCTGGAGCGAGCGCGGGAGCTCTTCCTGTGTGGCATGCGGCCCGAAGCCATGGCGGAATGGCAGTTTGGTTCCGAGACGTTGCCCGCCGAAGCCCGCACGCAATCCATCCGGCTCGCGGCCGAATGGGGTTGGTATGACCAGGCGGTCACGGTCGCCACTGCACAACATGTTTTCAACGACTACACACTCCTCTACCCCCGACCCTACGATGCCGAAGTCAACGCCGCAGCGCACCTTGCGCAGTTGGCTCCGGAAATCGTCTACGGCGTCGTCCGACAGGAAAGCCTCTATCGCATCGACGCGATCTCGAACGCGGGCGCGCGCGGCCTGATGCAGTTACAACCGGCCACGGCACGCAGCACGGCCCGTTACTACAAGCGTCCCACTCCCGCACTGACCGACCTGTTCGATCCATACATCAACACGGCGCTGGGTGCCGCGCGCCTGCGCATGTTGCTGGACGAGTTCGATGATCAGATTCCCGTAGCGCTCGCCGGTTACAACGCAGGGCCCAATGCCGTCATGCGTTGGCTACCCCAGGAGCCGCTCGACTCCGACATCTGGATCGAGAACATTCCCTACAACGAGACGCGGGGCTACGTGCAACGCATCCTGTGGCACAGCCTCATGTTCACCTGGCTGCGCACCCAGGGGCACGCCCAGCAAACCCAATCCTGGCTCACTCTGATCCGCCCGCTACGCCACGGCGAGCAGAGCGACCGCATCGCCAATTCGGACCGCTAGGAGCCTAAACTCCAACTATGTCAGGCACGCTGCTCGCCGGAGTCGAGTTGGGCGGTACCAAGTGCGTTTGCATACTGGGTACCGGTCCTGACGACATTCGCGCTCGAGTCACTCTCCCCACGCTCGATCCCGACACCACCCGCGACTCGATCGCGGCGGTCATTCAGAAGTGGCGCGAGCAACCGGGCCCACCGCTTGCCCTGGGCGTGGCCTCTTTCGGGCCGATCGATTTACGTCGTGAGTCGCCGACCTACGGCTGCATGGGCGCTACGCCGAAGCGAGGCTGGGCCAACGCGGACATCGCTGGATACTTCACGCGGCGATTCGCGTTACCGGTGGGCATTACAACGGATGTCATCGGTGCGGCGCTGGCAGAGGGCCGCTGGGGCGATGCGCAGGGACTGAGTGACTACGCGTACATCACCGTTGGAACCGGCATCGGTGCCGGGATCATCGTAGCGGGCCAGTCCGTCTTTGGATGCCATCATCCCGAGGTCGGCCACGCGCGAATTGTGCGTGCCCGCGGCGACACCTGGCCGGGCAATTGCCCTTTCCATGGCGACTGCATCGAAGGGCTGGCGTCGGGTCCTGCCATCGAGGCCCGAAGCGGCAAACCAGCGGGCTCTCTGGAGTCCGACAGCCCGGTATGGGAGACCGTCGTACACGCGCTCGCGCAACTGATTCATCTCCTGGTGGTGACGGCCGCGCCACAGCGCATCCTGATCGGTGGCGGCGTGATGAGCGCTCAGCCCCATCTTTTCCCGCGAATCCGTCGAGCGGTCCTGGAGAGCCTGAACGGATATCTGCACATTCCGCAGGTCCTGAACGACATCGACCGCTTCATCGCCCCCCCGGGCCTCGGCACGCTCGCGGGGCCGCTCGGCGCGCTCGCCATCGCCGCGACAATTGAACTTTAAACGGCGGTTCGCGCGCTTACCGAACGAGGCGGACTGCCACGAGCCTCTTCCGCAAGCCTTTGGTGGTAATCTTTTGGCCTAGGCAGACAGGCTCCTAGCCACCCGCGATTTGAATTCGGAACCCAATAGAAATGCCCGCAAAGATTATTGATGGTAAGCAGGTTGCCGCGAGTATCCGCCTGGAATGCAAGGCGCGCGTGGCAGAGCTGCGCGACCGTACGGGAGTGATTCCCGGACTTGCGGTCATCCTGGTCGGCAACAACCCCGCGTCGGCGGTGTACGTCGGCAGCAAGATCAAAGCGTGTGCCGAAGCCGGCATCCGCTCTTTCAAGAAGCAGTACCCGGCGGATGTGGACGCCGAAACGCTCATTGCGACGATCGAAGAGCTGAACCGTGACCCGAACGTGCACGGCATCTTGGTTCAGCTACCGCTCCCCGATCACATCGACATGCGCCGGGTGTTGAAGACCATCGACGCGGCGAAAGACGTCGACGGCTTCCACCTCTACAACGTTGGCGGACTCGTCGTGGGCGACACGGTTTTCCCGCCTTGCACGCCCTACGGCGTCGTGAAGCTGCTGGAATTCGAAAACATCGAGGTGGAAGGTCGTAACGTCGTTGTCGTGGGTGCCAGCAACATTGTCGGCAAGCCGATGGCCCTCATGCTCATGCAGCGTGAGGCGACCGTAAGCGTCTGTCACGTCAAGACGCGCGATCTCGCGCAGTTCACGATCCTCGCCGATATCCTCGTCGTGGCTGCCGGTAAGCCCAACCTCATCCTGCCGCAGATGGTGAAGCACGGCGCGGTAGTGATCGACGTGGGCATCAACCGCCTTCCCGACGGACGGCTCGTGGGGGATGTCGATTTCGAGGGCGTGCGCCAGAAGGCGTCCTACATCACGCCCGTTCCGGGTGGCGTAGGCCCGATGACCGTCACGATGTTGCTGTTCAACACGATCAATTCCGCCGAGCGCACCGCGAGCAAACTCGCGGGTTCCAGGGCCAAGGAACAGGAGTCCGTGGGCGCCGAGGGATGAAGTCGAGTCACGGAACCTACGCCGCGATCGTCTGGATCGTCGCCGGAGCCCTGCTATACAACATCGAGCCCGGAACGAGATTGTTCTCGTGGCAGACGCCCGTCTACTTCGTCGTGGGCATGTTTGCCGCGGCCGCCCTCTTCGGGAACCTATCCTACGCAACCGTGCGTGGAGTCACCCACGCGTTGGTGAGCATGAAGATCGTTACGGCGCCGACC
>DATBCZ010000528.1:0-6606 GCA_036270175.1 Steroidobacteraceae bacterium
GGCGACCGAGCGATCGAAAGTGGAAAGCGGTAGCCCGATGTAGAAGGGGACCCCGTTGTCCTGCGCCGCCAGTGCCTTCAGATAAGTCCCGATCTTGTTGCAGACATCGCCGTTGCGGGCGACCCGGTCGGTTCCAACAATACAAAGATCGACTTTGCCCTGTTGCATCAACAGGCCGCCGGCGTTGTCGGCGATGACCGTGTGAGGCACCCCGTGGTGACGCAGTTCGAATGCGGTAAGCGACGCGCCCTGGTTGCGTGGCCGGGTCTCGTCGACCCACACATGCACCGGGACGCCCTGGTCGTGCGCCAGGTAAATGGGCGCCAACGCCGTCCCGTAATCAACTGTGGCGAGCCAACCCGCATTACAGTGGGTGAGGATTTGCACGGGGCGACCGGGTTTTTTGCGTGCCATGGCATTGATGAGCTGCACGCCATGCTCGCCAATCGACCGGTTGGTGTCGACGTCCTCGTCGCAGATCGCGCGCGCACACTCGTAAGCGGCGACCACACGGCGTACGCCAGTAACTTGCTTTACCGCCGCCTTCATTCTGTCCAGGGCCCATCGCAGGTTCACCGCCGTCGGGCGAGTTGCGAGCAGGGTCGCGCAGTCACGGTCCAAGGCCGCGTCCGACGGATCGGCGCGCAATCCCAGGCAGACGCCGTAGGCCGCCGTCGCGCCAATCAGGGGCGCGCCACGCGTCCACATTTCTTTGATGGCGCGCGCCGCGGCCTCGATCGAGGTGAGTTCCGCGATCTCAACACGCCAGGGGAGCTGGCGCTGATCGAAAATCCGCACCGACCAGCCGTTGTCGCTGAGCCAGATAGAGCGATGGTGGACGCCGTCAATTTTCACTACTTTGCCCTCGTGACACCCTCATTATCCCCTGAAAGCGATGTCGTTAAAACTGCGGGCGAATTCCGTGCTCGAGCTAGTCTGTTCTCGCGCCACGACGACCGTCTGCATACCCGCCGCGGCTGCCGCGTGTGTCTCGCCGGCGTGGTCGGAGAGGAATACGACGGAACCGGCCGGCAGATGCAGCGACTCGGCGATCTTCTCGTAGGAGCGGGACTCCAGCTTGGGTCCAGTCGTGGTATCGAAGTAGCCGGCAAAGAGTGGCGACAGATCACCGTAGAGAGTATGCGCGAACAGTAGCTTCTGCGCGGCGATGGAACCGGAGGAATAAATGTAAAGCTGCAACCCGTCCGCGTGCCACTTGCGTAGCGCGCTCACCGCGTCTTCGTAAACATGACTTTGGAGCTCGCCGCTCTCGTAGCCGGTTTTCCAGACGATGCCCTGCAAGGTTTTCAGCGGCGTGACCTTGCGGTCCTCATCCATCCATCGCAGAAGTACGTCAGTCATCTCCTGCGCGGTAAGGTGGGATTTACCCAGCATCGTCGCAATGTCACTTGCGATGTCCGTGAGCTCCGACTCGTGGCTGCGTATGAAGGCAGGTAGCGAGTTACGTGCGTAGGGAAACAAAACATCTTTCACGAACGCCAGGCTGCTGGTAGTGCCCTCGATGTCGGTCAAGACGGCGCGAACACCGCGCACCTCGATCACGTCGGTGGACTTCCGAACGAGGGGAAACTGCGGGCAATCGGCTCGCCGGTGAATTTCGCAACCCAGCCCGCGGGCGTCGTAAAGAGGCGGATCGCAGTGAAGTGTGGAGCGGGTCCCATGTCGAACCAGTGCCGCGTGCCGGCAGGCACGCCGATCAGATCGCCACGCTCGCACAATGTCATATGGACTTTGCCGGCGGCGCGCAGATAGAACACTCCGGCGCCCTCGACGAAGAAGCGCACTTCGTCTTCGTCATGAGTGTGCTCGTCGAGGAACTTGCGGCGTAACTGTTCCCGGTTCGGGTTGTCCGGCAGGCAGCGCAGAACGTCGACCGATTGGTAGCCGCATTCGGTTTTCAGACGGTCGATGTCGCCCTGGTAAGCCTCCATGACGGCAGCGTCGTTGACGTCCGCGGGTAACTGCCGGGACGCCGACCATCTTTCGAACCTCACGCCGATCGGCTGCAATGCTGCTGCGATCTGCTCCCCGTCACGGGTGTCGAGGAGGGCGTGTGAAGCGCTGTCATCCCGGTAAATAGTCAGGCGGCTCATGCTCGGACTCCCGCTTGCAGGCGTATTGCTTCGATCTCGCAGCTCAACAGATGTTCCAGGGCCTCGATCACCCGCTCGGCTTCTTCCATGTCCTTACCCCAGCCATAGGCTCCGTGCCCCCTGATGAGGTACGCCGGAACCGGTGCTCCGGTCCGCAGCCGGTTGGCCACTTGTTGTGCCAGTGCTTCGATGTTCTGCGAGTTTTCGAAGATGGGGATGCGCACCACGGCTTCGTGTGTAGTGATTCCCGGAAAGGCCTTGAGCATCTCGTAGTCTTTCAAGACGAGCTCGGAGGTCTCGGGCAGGTGTCGGGTCAGGGTGACGACCGGTACTGAATGAACATGCAAAACCGCATTGACGTGCGGATAGAGTTTGTAGATCAGCGTGTGTAAGCCAGTCTCCGCGGAAGGCCTCTTGTTTTCTAACGCGGCACCGGCTTCGTTGACCAGCATCACGTCGTCCCGGGTCAAGCGTCCCTTGTGACGTCCGGACACCGTGACGGCGATCTGTCCTTCGCTCAATCGGACCGAGTAGTTGCCGGAGGTCGCGGGCGCCAGCCCGCATGCATCGAGACGCCGACCCGAGGCAATGATGGTTTCCACGGCCTCATCGTGTGACATGGAAATGAGATTGGGGATGGAGGCTCTCCGAGGTTAAACGCACAGAATGGCGGCATTCCGTTAATGCGATATTACAGTGCCTCGCTCAGAATGTGGCCATGACACTGGACCTCTTTCCCGACGAGCCCGCGGTCGAGCAGCGGAACCAGCCGCTGGCCCCCGGCGCCCTGGTATTGCGGGGATTTGCGCGGGCTCGGGCTCCCGCATTGCTCGAGGCGCTGGGCAAGGTGACGGCCCAGGCGCCGTTTCGCTTCCTGACCACTCCCGGCGGGTATCAAATGTCGGTCGCCATGACCAACTGCGGGGCGGTGGGCTGGATCAGCGACCGGACCGGCTATCGCTATGGCGCGCAGGATCCGCTTTCCGGCAAGGATTGGCCGCCCATGCCCGCGGAGTTCGCCGAGTTGGCGACCGAGGCGGCGGCGGGTGCCGGCTTCGCCGTCTTCACCCCCGACGCTTGTCTGATCAACCAATACGAGCCCGGCAGCCGGCTTTCGCTCCACCAGGATAAGGACGAGCAGGATTACGGTGCGCCCATTGTGTCGGTTTCGTTAGGTCTGCCGGCCGTATTTCTGTTCGGCGGTGATCTGCGCACCGACAGGACACAACGGGTTCCGTTGGCTCACGGTGATGTTGTAGTGTGGGGTGGTCCGGCACGCCTGCGCTATCACGGCGTGTTGCCTCTCAAGGACGGCCAGCATCCCCTGCTGGGTCGGCGCCGGATCAATCTCACGTTCCGCAAGGCCCTATTTGAGTGACATTCGCGCGCCGCTGACGCGCGTATATTTGCGCCCGCCAACTCTTAACAGTTCACCAAGCTTAACAATGAGGCGGGAGGCACCATGACCATTTCCAGATTTCGTACTACGGCGCTTCTGACGGGTGCGGTCGCCACGATTTGTGGCAGCGGTGCATTCGCGGATGAATTCGCGGCGGACTGGGGCGGTGACGGCTCACCCTCTAAACTATGTGCCGGGCTGCCCAGCCAGGCTGTGCTGAAAAGTGCCCTGACAACGGCGCGCCATCAATCCAATGGTGGTTTCAACCTCGACATGTGGGGCACCATCGTGAATCGCGACGGCGTGGTGTGCGCCGTGGCGTTTACCGGTTCGGATCGCGGCCAACAATGGCCGGGTAGCCGGGTCATATCGGCGCAGAAGGCCAACACCGCCAACGCGTTCAGTCTTCCGGGCCTCGCGTTGTCAACAGCCAACCTCTACTACGCCACCCAGCCGGGCGGCACTCTGTATGGATTGCAGCATAGCAACCCCGTCGATACAGAAGTGGCTTATCGCGGACCTGCGACCGACTTCGGTACCGGCGATGATCCCATGAGGGGGCGTCGCGTCGGTGGCGTGAACGTGTTCGGTGGCGGCCTCGGTCTGTACAACGCCGCGCATGTCCTCATCGGCGCTGTTGGAGTGAGCGGCGACAGCTCCTGCGCGGATCACAACATTGCCTGGCGCACCCGCCACGGGTTGGGGCTGGATCATGTCCCGGCGGGCGTGAGTCCAGATAAGAGTCGCCCTGACAACATCGTCTATGACATCACGCCGCAACCCGGACAACAGGAAGGCGTCAGCCCCAGCGGCTGGGGGCACCCGGAGTGCAGCACCGCTGCGACTTCGGCCGCGGGGACCTTACCCGTTACGAGTCCCTGAGCGGGTCCGAGCGAGCCCGATCGAGAACGCGACTCCAGTCGCGTTCCCCGATGGAGGCACCACGTGGCGGAGCGTTCGATAGCTCCGCCACGCGGCGGCTTGCGGTTCTCGCGACGGTGGGTGCAACATGTGCGCCCGAGCGATTGGCAGGAATTCGCTCATCCCATTTGCACCGCTGGAAGCCAAAGTATGTGTGACAACGATGATCTGAGCGAGTTTGCGCAGCGTGGGGCCGACGTTTCCCGAAGGCACTTTGGCGCGCTGGCGGTGGGCGCGGGGCTCACAATGATGTTACCTCCACTCGCGAATGCCGCGGATCTGACCGGGACGGACGTCGAGATCAAGACGCCTGACGGTACTGCGGACGCCTATTTCGTACATCCCTCCGCGAAGGGAAAATATCCGGGCGTGCTCATCTGGCCGGATATTTTCGGCCTGCGGCCCGCGTTCAAGGAAATGGCCCGCCGCCTGGCGGAGTCCGGCTATGCGGTGCTCGTGGTGAATCCGTTCTATCGGGCGAAGAAAGCGCCGACGGCCCCCGAACATCCGAACTTCCAGGACCCGGCGACGCGCGACATGCTGCTCGGGTTGATGAATGCATTGACTCCGGCGACCGCGGTGACGGACGCCAAGGCATTCGTCGCGTGGCTCGACACCCAGCCGGCCGTCGATAAGAAAAAGAAAATGGGCACGACGGGTTACTGCATGGGCGGTCCGTTCACCCTGCGCACGGCGGCGACTGCCCCGGGTCGCGTGGGTGCCGGCGCTTCTTTCCATGGCGGCGGCCTGGTGACCGACAAGCCGGACAGCCCGCACCTGCTGATACCGGAAATCAAGGCGCAGTACCTGTTCGCCATTGCCGACAATGACGATCAGAAGCAGCCCGAGCAGAAAACCGTTCTGAAGGACGCCTTCGCGAAGGCGAAGTTACCCGCGGAAATCGAAGTGTATACGGGCGCGCAACACGGCTGGTGTCCGCCGGACTCCGCGGTCTACAACCATGATCTGGCCGAAAAAGCCTGGAGTCGCCTGCTGGTGTTGTTCAAGACCGCGCTAGTGTAGGCAGGGTAATTTCGAGCAACAGATCTTTGAATAGCTGCGCGGCGGGCGAAGGGTCCGCCGCGCAGTAGAGGACGACGTCGATCGAAGCCAACTCCGGCAGGTTGGCACCGGGCGGAACGATCGACAGGCCCCTTGGGATGGCAAGTGGCGTTCGGACGGTCACTCCGAGTCCCGCTCGTATCCCACACCACAATCCCGCGAGACTCGGTGTCGTCATTGCCAGGCGCCATGGAATGCCGGCTCGCGCTAACGCGTCGATTCCCATGTCACGGAAGAGGCAGGGGCCGTCGAAGACGATCAGTGGTACGACACCCTCTTCGGGGAGTCCTTGCGTGTGTCGGAATTCGGTGAGGCTGCCCCGCGCATCCCGTGTCCGTGTGGCTCGGGCCTTCCTTTGTTGGTTGCGCGTGACCCACACGCCGGGGACAGTTGCGATCCTATTTGCTCCACCTTTCCCGCCGGCGCAGAAGGCTAGCGCCATGTCCAGTCTGCCGTTGGCTACGTCATCCGCCAGAGCGAAATTGCGGCCGGCCTTCACTTCCACGTGTGTCGCCGGCCGGGCTTTTGAATAGCGGGCCAACAGGCTCGGAAGCACCGCGTCGGTGAAGTCCTGTGGCATTCCCACGCGGACGGTGCCGCCTTTGTCTATAGCGCCGACGGCGAGGCCCATTTCGTCGTTGAGCGCCAGAACACGGCGCGCGTATTGCAGGAGTACGTCTCCCGCCTCCGTCAGTATCAACCCGCGACCGTTGCGCTTGAAGAGGCGTTGGCCGGTCTGGGTCTCCAGCTTGCGCAGTTGCATGCTTACCGCGGAAGGCGAGCGATTCAGGCGTCCGGCGGCGTGCGAGAACCCACCTAACTCCACACCTACGACCATCGTGCGCAGCGCGTCCATGTCGAAGTTGAGCGGGGTCATTTCTGATTTCCAGAAGTGAAAGTTCAAAACTATTCGATTTTCGAAAGAATGGCAACGCGCTAGGATCCGAGACGCCCGGTTTGGTGGTTTGGAGGAGCGTCTCATGGGTCGGGGGAGCGTCTGATGGAGGCTGAGGACTTTGTGGCTGGCGGGCGACTGAGCACGCCCCATTTGGCGGACGCCTGCCTCAGCGTCGGGACGCCGGTCAGATGCGGGCCCGCGGGCTTGCGTCC
>DATBCZ010000529.1:0-6745 GCA_036270175.1 Steroidobacteraceae bacterium
ACTCTGGGATCGCGAAAACCTCGACGCCCCCGACGCAAAGCTCACCTCCGACGGCAAACGCCGCCTGACACCACCCCGCTGGAAGCCCTAAATCGCCGTAAGGCTCGCCGAGCTCACTCGCGGCCGCGGCCCGAGAAAGGCTCTCGGGCCCGCCCGGACGCCTTCAAGCCTGCTCGAACTGCTGCTCCTCGGTGCTCCCCGCCAGCGCGGTAATCGACGACGTGCCGCCCGCGACCGTCTGCGTAACGGCGTCGAAGTACCCAGCCCCAACCTCCCGCTGGTGCTTCGTCGCCGTGTAGCCCTTGTCCTCGGCGGCGAACTCCGCCTCCTGAAGCGCTACATACGCGGTCATCTGCTGCGCCTTATAACCGCGCGCAAGATCGAACATCGAGTAATTGAGCGCGTGGAAACCCGCCAGTGTGATGAACTGGAACCGATAACCCATCGCACCCAGCTCGCGCTGAAATTTCGCGATGGTGCTGTCGTCGAGCTTGCGCCGCCAGTTGAATGACGGTGAGCAGTTGTAGGCCAGCAGTTTGCCCGGGTGGTGTTTGTGAAGTCCCTCGGCGAAGCGCTTCGCTTCCTCGAGATCCGGCTTGGCCGTCTCGCACCACAGGAGATCCACGTAGGGCGCGTAGGCAACCGCACGTGCGATCGCCTGATTGAGACCCGCCTTCACGTAGAAGAAGCCTTCGGCGGTACGTCCCCTCGCGGTATCGACAAACGGCCGATCACGCTCGTCGACATCGGCCGTCAGAAGATTCGCCCCCTCGGCATCCGTACGCGCCACCAGCACCGTCGGCACATTACAAACATCCGCGGCAAGCCGGGCCGCAACGAGCTTGCTGACCGCGTCCTGGGTGGGCACGAGGACCTTGCCACCCATGTGGCCGCACTTCTTCGCTGAAGACAGCTGGTCCTCGAAATGGACGCCGGCAGCGCCCGCATCGATCATCTGCTTCATCAGCTCGAATGCGTTCAGCACCCCGCCGAAGCCCGCTTCGGCGTCGGCCACGATAGGCTTCAGCCAGTCGATTTCGTCGTTACCTTCCGCGTGATAGATCTCATCGGCCCGCCGCAACGTATTGTTGATTCGCCGGACGACCGCGGGTACCGAGTCCGCGGGGTACAAAGACTGGTCCGGATACATCTCGCCGGCGAGATTGGCATCGCCTGCCACCTGCCAACCTGACAGGTAAATGGCATCCAGTCCGGCCTTCACCTGTTGCATCGCCTGGTTACCGGTGAGCGCTCCCAGAGCGTTCACGAACGGCTTTTCATTGATATAGCGCCAGAGTTTCTCGGAGGTCAGGCGCGCGATCGTATGCTCTACTGGAATCGTGCCCCGCAGGCGTACGACGTCCTCAGCCTTGTAGCCGCGTTGCACGCCGCGCCACCGCGGGTTCTCGGTCCACTGGCGGCGCAATTCGTCGGCGGTCTGCAAGGCTCGATAACCTGTCATAAACAATGGCTCCTGTCAGCTCAATAACTCATACGCGGGCAACGTGAGAAACTCGTCAAAACTGTCCTGCTTCGTCATCCGCTCGAACAGACGCGCGGCGGTTGGAAACACTCCTGT
Source organism: Steroidobacteraceae bacterium (assembly GCA_036270175.1). GTDB lineage: Bacteria > Pseudomonadota > Gammaproteobacteria > Steroidobacterales > Steroidobacteraceae > 13-2-20CM-66-19. Next base: position 1,580 of record DATBCZ010000529.1, read on the forward strand.
CGCGAGGCGCCCCGGTCCGACTTCGTCATGAATCCGGTCGAGCTCGTCGGTCAACAGTCGGTCGAAACGCTCAACGGTTACCGCACGTCCGTCGCTCGTACGGGCACCATGACGCAGCCACTGCCATAATTGCGCGCGGCAGATCTCAGCAGTCGAGGCATCCTCCACGAAGTTATACAGCGACACGCAGCCGCTACCTCGGAGCCAGGCCTCGATGTACTGCACGGCGACCCGGATAGATGCGCGCAATCCCGCATCGGTGATCTCACCCTCCGGCACCCATATCAGATCACCGGGCAACATTTCACGAACCGATGTCCGCGCTGCCGCCGCGGCCCCCATCGCCTGCGCGCCCCGCCGCCGGCACGTCTGGGTGAGTAGATCGAGGCCCGACTTCAGGAAATGCTGCTCCATTCCCAACGCGGCACGATCCGGGAGCACAAAGTCCGGCAGATGGCGGAAGGTCTTGGCGAAACTGAAAACGTAATCCCAGCGGCCGTAGTTGAGTCCAACCGCGTGCTCGCGCAATTCGTGCAGGATCTCGTCCATCTCGAACGCGGCCGGAATCGTCTCGATCAATACCGTCGCCCGGATCGTTCCGCGTGGCAGTCCGAGGACTTCCTGGGTTGCCAGAAACACGTCGTTCCAGAACCGCGCCTCCAGGTGACTCTCGAGCTTCGGCAGATAGAAGTACGCGCCCGTGCCTCGCTGCGCGAGCGCCGCATGATTGTTGGCAATGAACAGCGCGAAATCGAACAGCGCCCCGGAGACCATCTCCCCATTGATACGCACGTGCTTTTCGGGCAGGTGCAAACCCCGCGGGCGCATCACGACCGTCGCCGTCCGCTCACTCAGCCGATAGACCTTACCGGTCACGACATCCGAGAAGGTAATCGTACGGCGGATCGCGTCGGTGAGATTCACCTGCCCGCGAATCATGTTGCTCCATGTGGGCGAGCAGGAGTCCTCGAAGTCCGCGGTGAAGGCCCGTAACGGCGCGTTCAGGGCGTTGATCACCGTCTTCCGGTCGGCCGGGCCAATGACCTCGAAACGCCGGTCCGCCAGGTCAGCCGGGATCGGAGCAATACTCCAATCGGCGGCACGTACCGCGGCGGTCTCGGGCAGAAAGTCGGGCAGCACCCCTGCGGCGAACTCCGCCTGGCGCCGTTCGCGGGCCGCGAGCAACTCCATGCGCCGCCCGTTGAAGCGGCGCTGCAGACTGGCGAGCAGTTGCAGTGCAAGTGGAGTCAGAACCTCGTCAGAGCGCTCGACGTAAGGTCCCAGGACCTCAACGCGGGGCCCACCCTGCTCGCGGGAATACAACACTTCGTCGGGCTGAGCATTCATGGGCGCAGCATAGACTGCTGCCACAACAAAATTTGACTATAGAAACTTCACACTGTTAATTTCACACCAGGGTTTCACAATGGGTGCGCCATGCCGCCGCTGCTGCGTAAAGGCCATTTTCTCGGCGCCAAGCTGCGCTCCCTGCGTAAGCGCAATGCTCTGACACTCGAAGAGCTCTCGGCGCGCTGTATCCAGCGCGATGCACAGCTGGCGCCCTCGGTCTCCTACTTGAGCATGATCGAGAGCGGCAAACGGACGCCGTCGCAAGAGACCCTCGAGCTGGTGGCCGCGGTCTTCCAGCGCGACCCGGAATGGTTCCTCGACGAAAGCGCCGACCTCGAGCTGTCGCTTCCGCAGGCGCCGAAGGGCGGGGCCGCACGCATTCCGCTTGAGCCGGCGTTTCTCTTCTCCAAGGACGTGCTACAGGCCGCGATTCCGGAGCTGCTGGCGCAGACGGGCACCACGGGGCGGCAATTCGCTCACCTCCTCATCCGCTCGCACCAGGAGATGTCGCGCAATGATTTCCCCGACCTCGAGCGAGCCGCGGACGACGTCGGTGGCCGTCGCTTTCCTCTGTCCGTGGATGACCTGGTGGCCCTGTGTAAACAACATGGACTCGAGATCCGTTGGTTCGACCGCAAACCGGTGTTGGCGCTGGACAAGGATCGCGAAGTGCGCAGCATGGTGCGCTCATTCTTCGAGCCGCCCGGCGTCATCTACGCCAACCGCGCTTTGCAGTCCGATCCAGCGAGGCTGAAGTTCGACCTCGCAGCCCATATCGCCCACAAGGTTCTCCACGGCGGCGATGGCATGAAGTCGGCGCACGCCACCGGTGGTGAGATGGGTGGCAGCCCGGAAGGCGGTACCAGCGCCGGGGGCATGGATGCGCAGGACGTGCTGCACGCGTGGCGCGACTTCGAGTGCAGCTTCTTCGCAGGCGCACTGCTCGCACCCCGTGCGCCCTTCAGACGCTTTCTGGCGCGCGAGCGCTACCGGATTGAGGCGGGCACGAAGCTCGAGCTAACTCCGGCCGTGGTCATGCGACGCGTGACCAAAGTGTCACCGTATCCCTACTGGCACTTCTTCGACGCCTATCCACCGGGCTATCTGCGCGCCGTCTATCGCGGCAACGGCATCCCACTACCTTGGGGGAACTTGGCGCAGGTGAGCGATCCCTGTCCCAACTGGGCTGTGTTCCGCATGATCGAAGGTAGCCGCGTCGAGTCGGGATCGCAGATCTCGGTGCTCCGTGACGGCGACCGATCGCTGCTCTACTGCTGCCACTCCATGCGAGTGCGCGATATGGCGGGGAATCCCCACGTATTGTCAGTTGGAGTGGATCTCGCGCCGGCGCTCGATTCGAACGGTGCCAACAGCGCCGATCTCATCGGCTCGCTGTTTGAGGATTGCCTGGCCCGACGAGGCGAAGCGCGCATTCCAAAGGCGGCCACGCAAACTCTCAGCGCCGTAGCCAACGTACTCAACATCGCGTGGATCGAAGATGCTCTGAGCCATCCCGCACGCATCATCTGCCCGCGTAGCACCCGCTGCCCGCGATCGGACCGGTGCGAAGGAGCGCGACCCTCCCGCGCGCGCGAAATCGCGGATGTCCGGGACGAAATCCTCGGCCGGGATTGAGTAAGATATGCCATGCTCAAATTAACACCGTTACTGGTTGCCGCACTCGCTGCAGTCTCGGCAACCGCCACCGACCTCCACACCGAGCGCGCCAGCGTCGAAAAATGGCGCACCGAGCGCGTCACCGAGCTCACGAATGAAACCGGCTGGCTGACACTCGTCGGTCTCTACTGGCTAAGCCCCGGCGAAAACACCTTCGGCCGCGCGCCCTCCAACACCCTGGTTCTCGATCACCCGAGCCTGGCCGACACCGCCGGGACATTCACCCTCACAGGCAGCAAAGTTACCTTCACCGCCAGGCCGGGAAGCGGCATCACGCACGGCGGCCGACCGGTAACCTCCATCGAGCTCGTGTCGGATGCGAACGACTCACCCACCGTCGTTTCGAGTGGTCCGCTGCGCTTCTTCGTCATCGAGCGTGCGGGAAAATTCGGGGTACGTGTGCGTGACGTCGCCAGTCCGAGACGGCGTGATTTCGCAGGACTGCACTATTTCCCGATCGCACCGGATTGGGTTTTCAACGCGCGTTTCGAGCCGTATGAGCCGCGACGGCAGATCATGATCGTGAACATTCTCGGCTTGGAAGACGACATGGTGTCACCCGGCGCGCTCGTGTTCACCAAGGATGGCCAGGAGATACGCCTCGACGCGGTGTTGGATGGCGCGGACGCCACCGATCTCTTCGTCATGTTTGCGGACGGCACGAGCGGCCATGACACCTACGGGGCGGGCCGTTTCCTGCACGTCCCTTTCGCCACCGACGGCAAGACGGTTGTCGACTTCAACAAAGCCTACAACCCGCCGTGTGCCTTCAACGACTTCGCGACCTGCCCGCTGCCGCCCTATCAGAACCGGGTGAAACTGAAGATCACGGCCGGCGAGAAGAAGTACGTGGCCGCAAACTAGCGATGCGCGTCATCGCAAGCGGCTGAGCGGCCGATGCAAACTAGGACTGCGGTACCGCCGGCGGTAGCGGGTTGACTGCCGATCGCGCGGCGATCTCCGCCGTACTGCGACGCAGCTCGATCTCGTATCCGGCCGCTGCCCAAGCATCGAGCCCACCACGGAGCGGGCGCACGCTGATATAACCACGATCCATCAACTTGCGGGCGGCGAATGCGGCGGACGCCTCGTTCGGACAGGCGCAATAGAACACAATTTCCCGATCCATCGGAAATTCCGTAACCCGCTTGGGAACGTCGTCGAGAGTCATCTCGAGCGCGCCCGGAATGCAACGTCGATCTTGGTCGCGGCCGAGCGCAGAGCGCACGTCCACAATGACAGGAGGGGCGGCCGTCGTCATCAGCCGGCGGAGTTCCTCGACGTCGATGCGCGGAAGACGTAACACGCTGTTGAAGCGCCGTCGCTCCATCCATTTATACGCGACGTAGATGAGCACCGCTATCAACGTCAACTCACCCGCCTCCGTCCCGAGTTCACGCAACCGCAGGAGCAGGATGCCGATCTGTGTTTGAAACAACATGCCGGTACCGATCGCGGCGCCCGCCCAGAGCACACTCCCGAGGCCGTTCAACAGCTCGAAGGAGCCGAGCGACAACTTCATCGCCCCCGCCAGGGGCCGCGCCACCGTCGACAATCCAGGCACGAACTTCGCCAGCACCAGGGTGAGCCGCCCCCAGCGCTCGAAGCGATTTTCAGTGGTGCGTACGCAGGAATCCGGTGACAGGGAGACGCGGCAGAGAAAACTCATGACCCGGCGCCCGTAGTAACGGCCCGCCAGGTACCAGAGGGTATCGCCAATGACGCAGGCGAGCAGTGCCAGGGCGAAAATGGACCAGATGGAGAGCCGGCCGGTGGCCGCCAGAGCCCCGCAGATCAGCAGCGTCGGTGTGGCAGGCAAAGGCAGCCCCGCCCGCTCGAGCAGAACATTCACGAACACCAGGGCCAGACCGTACTGCGCAATGAGCTCCATCACCCAACCCTCAACCCGCCCGCCGTTCGCCAAGCGAGTATGCGGCGGAATGTTGCCACGGCACGCTGAATTCCGACATGGGTCGAAAGGGCGAGCCGCCCCTCTAGCTGAACGCCGCCAACCGCACCCACAGTGCGATTCCGGCCAGGAAGCTCCCCATGACGCACAAGACCCCCGGTGCCAGCCAGTCCAGCATGCCACGATCGATGGTAGCGGTCCGCTCCGGCAGGTTCCGGAAATACAGCACA
>DATBCZ010000530.1:0-8659 GCA_036270175.1 Steroidobacteraceae bacterium
GCGATAGGGTGGTAACTGGTCGCGCGGCGGGCGCGATTAGGGCGGTGTGGCCCCTTTGGGAGCTCGCGATGTATATGCCTGCGGTAATGGCGTTCCTGCATCACCTGTCCGCGTTCACGGTCGTGGGTGCACTGGTCGCCGAGGTGGTGTTGTTCAAGCCGCCTCTGACCGTCGCGCAGGCACGCCGACTCCAACACATTGACTCTATCTTCGGCATCTCCGCCGGCGTACTGCTCGCCGTGGGGTTGTTACGGGCCGTCTATTTCGAGAAGGGCGCGGGGTACTACTTCGCGGACGCTTTCTTTCTCGCGAAATTAGTTGCCTTCCTGGTGGCCGCCGCCATTTCGATCTATCCCACGGTGTTGTTTCTGTCGTGGGGCAAAGCGTTGAAGCAAGACGTGGTGCCGGAGATGTCGGCGACGCAGGTGCGGTATACGCGGATGTGCCTGATGCTGGAGATGACGGCGATTGTCGCGATTTTGTTTTGTGCGCCGTTCATGGCGCGTGGGTTTGGGTACTTCGGGGCTAGCTAGAGGCGGTCGCCCCAACGGCCGGCCGGGGACTCGTGGCGGCGCGTGGCGCCTCAGCTGTGCGTTACTTGCAGAATGCTGTGGCGGAGCTGCTCGCTGAGCACGAACTGCGCGTCGGCGGCCACCCGCATGAGGACTTCGTCGAATTCCAGCTTGCCGGTGCTCGAGTTGCGGATGACGTTGCGAGTGCGCAGGTGGTCGATGAAGTTGCTGAACATCGTACGGTCGAAGAATTCCGGTGAGTTGAGGCCGTGGAGCAGCGCGATGCGCTGCGCGGTGAGCTGACAGCGCTCTTCGAGGGCGGCCTGCGTGATCTGGCCGCTGCCGGCTTTCACGAGCTGTGCGATGGCGAGATAGTAACGCTCGATGGTCTGAATCGTCGCCTGTGCCAACAGCGACAGTTGCACCGCTTTGATGGAGGTTGGCGGCGGACGGCGCCATTCGGTCCGGTCGGCGTCCGTCTCGACGAGGCCGTACTGCTCGAGACACGTCAACACGCCGTTGACGATCGCCTGCAGCTCGCCTTCATCCCAGCGCAGAAACAGCTCGGCCGCGATATACGGATAGATACGCCAGGCCAGTCTCTGGATATCCTCGGTGCGCACCCGCGCATTGCTCGAAAACACGCAGGCGACCAGGGATGGCATCGCGAACAGGTGCAGGATGTTGTTGCGATAGTAGGTGGCGAGAATCGCGCTCTCGTCGCTCATTCTCACAATGTCGCCCAGTCCGTGCGACTGGCGCGAAACGACTTTCATGGAGATGCCGTAGGCCAGGATTTCCGTGCTGGTCAACTCCGTGACGGTCACGCGATCGCTGTAGGGAAACCCGAGTTGCAGCGCCCGGTAAAGATCGATCTGTCGCAGCAGGTCGGCCTCGGGGAGCGCCTGCCGCGGAGTCGCAAGGAGTGTCATGGCCAGCAACCCGATGGGCGTGACCGCCGCCGCCGAGTTGATGTTTCGCATGATCGCGACCGCGAGGTCGCCGACTGCCTGGTTCACCCAGGGAACGCGCGTGTCGTCGTCGAACTTCAACGAGCGCCAGTTCGGCTCATAACGGTCGAGAAGCTGGGCCAACGGAATGGGCTCGCCGAGATTGACGTGGACTTTGCCGAAGCGCTCTCTGAGTTTGCGGAAGGTTCGCACCAGGCCGAAAACACTTTCCTTCTCCTTCGGCCGTCCGGAAAGCTCGCCGATATAGGTGGGGCCCTCGACGATGCGCTCATAACCAAAATAGACCGGCAGGAACACCACCGGGCGTGCGGGATCGCGCAGGAAGCTCCGGACTGTCATCGACAGCATTCCGGTCTTCGGTTGCAGCAAGCGGCCGGTGCGGCTGCGGCCGCCTTCGATGAAGTATTCGATGGAGTGGCCGCGCGCCATGATCGCGGCGAGGTACTTCATGAAGACGACGGTGTACAGAGCGTTGCCGCGAAAGCTGCGGCGAATGAAGAAGGCGCCACCCTTGCGCAGGAAGCGTCCGACGATCGGTAGGTTGAGGTTGATGCCGGCGGCGATGTGCGGGATGGCAAAGCCATTCACGTAAATCGCATACGACAGCAGCAGGTAGTCCATGTGGCTGCGGTGGCACGGGACATAGACGATCTCGTTACCTTCCGTCGCCTGCTCGAGAGTCTCGACGTGGCCGAACTCAACGCCGTCGTAGAGCCGGTTCCACAGGCGCGACAGCGAGCTTTCCATGAATCGGATGAAAGAGTGCGAGTAGTTCGCCGCGATTTCTTCGGCGAAACGCTTGGCGCGCAGGATGGCCTGGTGGCGGGAGAGCTTCTTCTCGCGCATTTCCTGCGCAACGACGGCGCGGACCGCCCGGGTTTTCAAGACGCTCGTGACAATCGTGCGGCGGTGGGAAAGATCCGGCCCAATGCGGGCGGCGCGATGTTTCGCGTACAGAGCGCGTAATGCACGGGCGACCCGCCGACCGCGGACCGCCACACCGATCTTTTCGCCGAGGAGGCTGCGCAGCGAGATCGGATCATCGAATTCGATGATGACGTCGCGCCCGTTGAAGAGCACTTGCATGAACCGGCGCGCACGGCTGGTGAGTGCCCAATCCTCCACGAACAACAGCCGGAACCAGGAGCGCTCCTTCTGGGGAGCGCGGCTCCAGTAGACCGCGACCGGGACGACATCGATGTCCAATTGCGGATCGGCGCGCAGCGCTTCGAGCATCTGGCGCAATTGCGGCGGCGGCCGGCGGTCTAGACGTTCGTCCCAGAACCCCCGCGGCTGGCTGAGGTAGAAAAACGAGCGCAGGTCCTTGGCCGTCTCGAGCAGCCGTTTGCGGGGCCTGCTGAGCTTCAATCGGACGCATGCGTCCTGTAGAACCGCGAGGTCCACGGCGCTGCGTTCCTCGATCACGTAACAGACAGGACTGTTCCGGGCGTGGAGTCGTTCGACCACGTCGTCCGGACGCACTTTGAATCTCACCCAGAGCCGTAACAGCCAGTTCATCGCGTCGTTATCGTTGTGATGAGCATCGCAGCTAGCCCAGGGGCACCGCGAGGCGACAAGGCCACCTCACTCGAATGCAATGGGGGGCAGGTCGAGCGCGATGAGAAAGTACTCGAAGAGATATTGGATCACGCGGATCTGATTATGCAGGCGGTGATCGCTTTCGAGCAGGTGCAAAGCGGAATGATAACTTTGCGCGAATCGGACGCTGTGCTCATAAGGGACAACTTCGTCGCGCCAGCCGTGAACCACCGTCGCGGGACAATCGAGGACGCCCGGACGCAGCTCGGGCAACCCGTCCAGATAGAGCGCCGGAGCCATCAGGAACACACCACGGGCGTGCAGAAGTGAAGCGGAAGCAACGGACACGTAGCCGCCCACGCTCGAGCCAACGAGCACAAGGTCGCCGGACAGTTCCTTACAGAAGTCCACGAGCTTCGCGATGCGCGCGCGGGGCTCGACTATGCCGCGGTAGTCGACCGAGTGAGTGTCGTAGCCTTCACTGCGCGCGACTTCGGCGAGCGCCGAAATCTTGCGGCCCCAGGGGCCACTTTCCTGCCCATGAGAAAAGACTACGTGTCGGGCGGTCACGACCGCTTCCATAACCGGTTCCCCTGCGGCGTTGGGTGCGGAATGCATTCCATAGAATAATGCAGACCCGCGCGGCGCGGCGCTCAAATAGCTATTTTCGATTGCGAAAGGCGATCGAGAGGGAAATCGTGACTGGTTGGCAGTTCTGGATAGATCGAGGCGGCACTTTCACCGATGTTATCGGGCTGGCGCCGTCGGGGGAACTGCACATCCGGAAGGTGCTGTCGGTGCGGCCCGGGGAGCCAGATGGCGCGGATCCGGGGATTCGTGCGGCGCGAGAGATTTTGGGTGGGGCGGCGGAGGTGGGGACGGCGCCAGACGCGGCGGCGTTAGGCGTGACCGCGCCAGGAGTGGCGGCATCAGATGCGGCCGCGTTAGGCGTGACCGCGTCAGGGGTGGCGACGTCAGATGCGGCAGCGGGAGTGGTGCTGCGGGGGCGCGTCGAGGCCGTTAAAGTCGGGACCACCGTCGCAACCAACGCTTTGCTCGAGCGTAAAGGCGAGCCGGTTGTTCTCGTCACAACAGCGGGCTTCGCCGACGGCTTGCGTATCGGGTACCAGAGCCGGCCCGACTTGTTCGCGCGCCACATCGTGCTGCCTGATCGGCTCTATCCAATGGTGATCGAGGCTGACGAGCGCATCGACGCGGCCGGTACAGTGCTAACGCCTCTGGATGGGCGGCGGCTCCGAGCAGACTTGGAGAGGGCTCGGTTAGCGGGGCTGCGATCGGTCGCCATCATTTTTCTGCATGGCTGGCGGCATCAACAGCACGAGCGCGCGGCCGCGGCCATTGCACGTGAGCTGGGATTCGACGAAGTTTCGGTGTCGCACGAATTGTCACCGCTCGTTCGCTATGTGGCGCGCGGCGACACCACGGTGCTGAATGCCTACCTCGCTCCGCCATTGAGGCGCTACGTCAGCGGTCTGCAGCGAGAGCTCCACAATCTCGATCCGCGCGGGCGTCTCGAGTTGATGCAGAGTAACGGCGGCCTGGCTGCCGTCGGAAGTTTTCACGCGGTGTCGAGCGTGTTGTCTGGACCCGCTGGCGGATTGATCGGCATGGGCTGGATCGGGCGCCGTCTCGGCGTGTCGCGCCTGATTGGATTCGACATGGGCGGGACTTCTACCGATGTCTCTCTGATTGATGGTGACCTGCCGCGACGCTTTGAACACGTTATTGCCGGCGTGCGGCTTCAGCAGCCGATGCTCGACGTGCACACGATCGCTGCCGGCGGTGGATCCATAGTCAGCTTTTCGGATGGGCGTTTCGCCGTGGGTCCAGCGTCGGCGGGTTCCGACCCCGGGCCAACGTGTTATGGACGAGGAGGCCCGCTCACGCTCACCGACGTGCAGGTGCTGCTCGGCCGGCTGCGACCGGATACGTTGCCGGCGGTCTTTGGACGTGATGGGAAGGCGCGCATCGATAAGGAGGCTGTTGCGTCGGAATTTGCGGCTCTTGTCGTCCGAGTTCGTGAGATGACGGGGCGAGAGCCGACGCCGGAGGCGCTGGCGGCGTCCTTTCTCGAAGTGGGTGTCGAAGCGATGGCTAACGCCATTCGTCAGGTCTCGACGCGACAAGGGCTCGACGCGGACGACTTCACCCTGTTCTGTTTTGGAGGCGCAGCGGGTCAGCACGCCTGCAGCGTGGCGCGAGCGGCAGGCATGCGCAGGATCCTCGTGCATCCGCTTGCGAGTGTGCTGTCTGCATTTGGCATCGGAGTGGCGGACCGGTTGGCGGTGCGCCGTGCCAGCCTGCAGTTGCAACTTACGGAGGATGCGCTGGTATCGGCGCACGCGCGGCTCGCGGAGTTAGAGGCGCAGGCGCGTGCGGAGCTGGCTGCGTTCGGTGAAGGCGCGCGCGACGGCTCGGGTGCGGCAGGGAGCGCTGGGACAAACGCGGGTGCGGGTGCTGTCAGCGGCGCCGAAGCGAAGGCGGGTGCGGTCGGGAGCACCGGTGCAATGGAAGGTACGGGTAAGAACGCGGACGGCGTGCGAATCGAGCGTTCGCTCGAACTTAGGGCTGGCGATAGCGAGACGAGTCTGTCGGTTCCGGTGGCGGAGTTGGCGGACGTGCTTTCGGCCTTCTCCGCCGCTCATCTGCGCCGATTTGGATTTGCGGCGAAGGGGCTTAGGATTGTGATCGATGCGGTGCGCGTGGAAGCGCGCATGAGCTCGATCGACGCCGGCTCGCTGCGTTTGCCGGAGGCACGCGTGCAAGGCGAGTTGCCAGCAACCGCGCGCGCGTGGTTTGGCTCGTGGCAGGAGGTGCCGCTGTTGTCGAGCGCCTCGCTCGGCGAGGTGGTGCGGGGGCCGGCGCTCATTGTCGAGCCGAATTCGACGCTGGTGTTGGAGCCCGGCTGGCAGGCGAGGAGGCTCGCTGGCGGGGAGTTGATGTTGGGGGTGGCTGGCGACAAAGCTCCCGACGCCGCAACCCCGGACGACGCCACCCTGCCCGCCCGAATCGAAATATTCAACAACCTCTTTATGCACATCGCCGAGCAGATGGGCGAGGTGCTCAAGTCAACGGCACAATCGGTCAACATCAAGGAGCGGCTCGACTACTCCTGCGCGCTGTTCGATGCTGACGGCGGGCTGGTGGCCAACGCTCCACACATGCCGGTGCACCTGGGCTCGATGGGCGCGAGCGTACGCGCGGTCATTGACGCGAGGCGCGGACAGATGCGGCCGGGGGATTCGTGGCTGATCAACAGCCCGTACCACGGCGGCACGCATCTGCCAGATATGACTGTGGTTGCGCCGGTCTTCCTCGACCCGTCAGCCAGCATCGACGTGTCAGGCAGCCTCGGCTCAACAGGCGGCCCGAACTCGTGGGGAAGGGCGGCGGCATCGAGCGCGGCGGTCGTGACTGGCACGGTGGGCACATCGGGCGCCGATGACACCGCGCGTGCGCGTAGCACCAGTGGCACCGATGACACCGCGCGTGCACGTAGCACCAGCGGCACCGAAGACACCGCGAGCGCCGTTCGAACACCTGACTTCTTCGTGGCATCGCGCGCGCATCACGCTGATATTGGCGGTACCACCCCGGGTTCGATGCCGCCGTTCAGCCGCACCATCGAGGAAGAAGGCGCCCTCTTCGAGCTCTTCCAACTCGTTACCGCCAACGAGTTTCACGAGCGCGAATTGCGCGAGACCCTGGCGGCGGGACGCTACCCCGCTCGGAATCCCGACCAGAACGTCGCCGATCTTCGTGCGCAGCTCGCGGCCAACACGCGGGGCATAGCGGAAATCGAACGCGCCGTGCAACGGCACGGCCTCGGAACGGTGCGCGCTTACATGCGTCACGTGCAGGACAACGCCGCGGCCTGCATGAGGGAGGCCATCGAGAAGCTGCGCCCCGGCTCATTCCGCTACGAGATGGATAGCGGCCAGGCAATCGTCGTCCGCATCGACATAGACCCGCACACGAGGCGGGTGCATGTCGATTTCACCGGCACTTCGCCGCAGGACCCACACAACTTCAATGCGCCACGCGCCGTCTGCATGGCGGCTGTGTTGTACGTGTTTCGCACCCTCATCGACCGGCCTATTCCGCTCAACGAGGGCTGCCTCGAGCCGCTGGAGATCACGATTCCGCGCGGCTCAATGCTGGACCCCGCGCCGCCAGCCGCGGTCGCCGCCGGGAACGTGGAAACCTCCCAGTGCATTGTCGACGCGCTGTATGGTGCGCTGGGCGTGCTTGCTGCGTCGCAAGGCACCATGAACAACCTCACGTTCGGCGACGAGCGGCTGCAATATTACGAAACCATCGCCGGGGGCGCCGGCGCGGGCCCGGGTTTCGCGGGATGCGACGCCGTGCAGACGCACATGACCAACTCGCGACTCACGGATCCGGAGATTCTGGAAGCAAGATTCCCGGTGCTCCTGCGGGAGTTTTCGATCCGGCGCGGCTCCGGCGGCGCGGGTCGCTACGCGGGCGGTAATGGGAGCGTGCGGCGGATCGAATTTCGGGCGCCGCTGTCGGGCGCACTGCTGGCCAATCACCGTCGTATCGCGCCCTTCGGGCTCGACGGTGGCGCGCCGGGGGAAGTCGGCAAAGGGCGACTGTTGCGCGCGGCGGGCGGAACGGAGGACATTGGCGCGACGGCGAGTTTCACAGTGGAGGCAGGCGACGTGTTGACGATACTGACACCGGGCGGCGGCGGGTTCGGCGGCGCCGATACCAAGGGCGGCGACTCAAGAGCGGCCCGTGTCAGCACCGTCGCTGCCGCCGCGGGATATGACGGCAGTGAATGCGATGAGCCCGAGGCGCGGGGCGGTGACTCGGGCGCGGCGCGTGTCAGCGTTGCCGCTGCCGACGGGGCGCCGGGCGGCGGAGGGTGCGACAACCCCGGTGCGCAGGGGGCCGTTTGACATGAGCGCGCCAAACCCAATTAGCCCGGCCCTGGTTAGCCAGACCCTGGTCAACCCGACTCTGGCTGCCTGGCAGAAACGCTCGCAGTCACGCCTCGGTCGCTGGCTCTTTACACGAGCGCTGTGCCGGCGAGCGCCCTACTTCGCCTCCATTAATCCCTACTTTATCGAGCTGCGCCCCGCGCTGTGCATTGTGCACATCCCCTGGCGGCGCGGCACCAGCGGGCAGGGTAATACGGTTCATCCCCTGGCGATTGCAACTCTGTGCGAGTTGGCGGCGAGCACCGTGACGGAGGTGACCCTGCCGGGGATGATGAGTTGGCATTCGCGCGGCATGACGATCGAGTACCTACGTCGGGCGGAGTCGGATGTCACCGCCACTGCCCGACTCGATAAGGCCGAATGGGGCGAAGTCCAGAACGTCGCGGTTCCGGTGAGCGCGGTCGACAGGAATGGGACGGAGGTTGTCCGCGCCGTCATTACGGTGCGCGTAGAGTCGACCGGAACGCACGTGGCGCGCTGAGTTGGTTCCTAACCGCGGCCACTCTAGCGGCGCAAAGTCCAACCGCCCGCGGTTCTAACCACGAAGTATCGAGGTCTCGATCTCCCACTCGACCCGATGCTTCGAGGTCGTCGCGCGATTCACCGACACCGGCCGAACGCGGCTCGCGCCGGCCTGGTGCGTCACCAGCCA
>DATBCZ010000531.1:0-3448 GCA_036270175.1 Steroidobacteraceae bacterium
GACTTGAAGAAGGGCAGAAACAACGTCGTCTCGGCGGGGCTGCTGGCGGTGTAGTAAAGCGTCGCCGCCGTCGCCAAGCCGGCCACGGACTGCCAGAAATATTTCCAGCGCGGCACCAACCCCTTGGGGTTACGAACGACCAGCTTCAGGTAATCGTCATAGAAGCCGATGAAGCCGAACGCGAACGTGACACCGATGACGGTCCAAACGAGACGACTCCACGGCTCGGCCCACAGCATGGTGCTCACGAGCGTGGTCACGAGAATGAGGGTGCCACCCATCGTCGGCGTACCCGCTTTAGGCAGATGCGTCTTCGGACCATCGTCACGCACTACCTGCCCGATCTGATAGCGGGACAATTTGGCGATCATGCTCGGCCCGACGATGAGTGAAATCGCGAGCGAAGAGACCGTCGCCAGGATCGCGCGGAAGGTCAGGTAAGTAAAAACGTTGAAGCCCGAAATACGGGGGGTCAACTGTTGTGTCAGCCAATAGAGCACTTAGTGACCGCTCGTCTGTTGGATTGAGCCGTGCACGAGCGTGTCGACGACGCGCTCGAGCCTGTTTACGCGGGAGCCTTTGATCAGAAGCCGCACACCGCTCGCGGCCGCGGCGGGTTGAGGGGCGCCTGCCGCGGTCGGATGCGGGCCGGTGGCCGCGCCGACGCGGGAAGCGGGGGTCGCAGCGCTGGGGCCAGTGGCATTCAGGCCGGTCGCACGGGACGCGGCGGCGCCAGCATCGGTGGCACCGCCAGCGTTGGCCGTGGCAGCGAGCGCCCGAACCAACGCGCCGGCGAGCGCCTGCGCATCCGGGAACCATTCTCCCCCGGTGCCGAAGCTATCGACGGCGAGCTTCGCGAGCCCTCCCATCGCGAAGAGGCGCTCGACGCCATGCGCGCGAGCGAACTCGCCGATCTCGGTGTGAGCGGCGGGCGCGTATTCGCCCAGCTCAGCCATGTCACCGATCACCAGCCACTTCGTGCCCTCGAGCTCCGCCAGAACCTCGATGCCGGCACGCATGGAGCTCGGATTCGCGTTGTAGGAGTCGTCGATGATCCAGGCACCGCTGAGCGCCTTCTTGAACTGCAGGCGCCCCGCGACGGCACGCATGGCTCCAAGGCCTGCGGCGATGTGTTCGAGCTTCGCTCCAGCGGCGGCGGCGGCCGCGGCAGCCGCGAGCGCGTTGGCGACGTTGTGGCGACCGCCCATGTGAAGTGCGATGCCAGTGCTGCCAAGAGGACACACCAGCGTGAAGTGCGTGAGGAAACCCTCCGGACCGATCGTCGTGTGCACGTCCGCGGCCTTGAAGTCGGCAGGCGCCTGCACCCCAAACGTCACCACCTTGGCCTTTGTCAGCTGCCGCCACAGGTCGGCGAACTCATCGTCAGCGTTGATAACCGCTGTCGCAGTCGGAGCTAGACCTTCAACCATCTCGCCTTCCGCTCGTGCGACGCCCTCGATGCTGCCGAACCCTTCGAGGTGCTCCGCCCCGGCGTTGGTGATCATGCCGACGGTCGGGCGCGCGATACGTACCAGCGCCGCGACTTCTCCGCCGCGATTCGCGCCCATCTCCACCACGGCAAACCGATGGGTAGTGTCGATCCGGAGCAAAGTCAGCGGAACGCCAATGTGATTGTTGAGATTTCCCCGGGTCGCGAGGCAATTCCCCATCTGCCCGAGAATGGCGGCGGTCATCTCCTTGGCGGTCGTTTTGCCATTGCTGCCGGCAACACCCACCACCGGAATGGTGAATTGCTCGCGCCAGCCGTTGCCCGCGCGTTCCAGCGCGGCTTGCGTGTCGGCGACAATGATCTGCGGAAACACCGCGGGCTGTTCGCCATCGACGAGCGCACCGGCCGCGCCAGCGGCCAACGCCGCGCTGACAAACTCGTTGCCGTTGAAATTCGGCCCGCGTAACGCAACGAACAGCGCGCCCTGTCCGATGGTGCGCGTGTCGGAAGAAACGCTGGTGTAGGGGGCGTCCGCCCCCTTGAGGCGGCCACCACACAACTGCGCGAAATTGGCGAGCGTCTTCATACGCGCCGCCCCTCGAGTGCCGCGGTCACGATCGCCTGATCGACGAAAGGACGACGGACCTTGCCGTAAATCTGGTAGTCCTCATGACCCTTGCCCGCGACGAGGACGACGTCGTCAGGTGCGGATCGCTGCAGGGCCATGCGGATAGCGAGCGCCCGGTCATGCTCCACGACGACCGGCGCACCACCTACGATGCCCGCGACGATTTCGGAAACTATGCGCGTGGGATCCTCGGTGCGCGGATTGTCGTCGGTCACGATGATGTCGTCCGCCAACTCCGCGGCGATTCGCCCCATCAGCGGTCTCTTACCCGCATCCCGATCGCCACCGCAGCCAAACACGACACGGAGCTGGCCACGGCAATGCAGTCTCGCGGCGCTCAGAGCTTGCGCGAGCGCATCGGGCGTGTGTGCATAGTCCACGATCGCCAACGGCGTCAAACCACGCCCGCCAAACATCTCCATCCGGCCGCTCGCCGCCCGGCACCGTTCGAGAGCCCGCATGGCTTGCGCGAAAGGAATGTTCCAGGAGAGCAGCACGGCCAGCACCGTCAACACATTATCGACGTTGAACTCACCGATCAGTCGCACGGTGAGCTCGCCGGGGCCCCAGCTCGAGTCCACGCCTATTACGAGACCAGCCGGGTCCGGTGTCACGCGGCTGGCGCGAACGTACTCCGCATTTCCCAACGCGCCCCCCGCAGGCGCGCCTTTCTGCGTAGTGATGACCAGACGGGCTGGCGAAAGTTGCGAGGCGAGCCGCTGCCCGAAAGCGTCATCGACGTTGATGATTCGGTTGGCTAGCGATGGCCAGGCGAACAGGCGTGCCTTAGCCGCACCGTACGCTTCCATCGTGCCGTGATAGTCGAGGTGGTCACGTGTGAGGTTCGTGAACGCAGCCGTGTTGAAGCGCACGCCGGTGACCCGATCCTGGTCGAGCGCGTGGGATGAGACTTCCATGCAGACGCATTCGGCGCCGAGACTCCGGAGTGCGGCAAGATGGCGCTGAACGCTGACAGCGTCGGAAGTCGTGTGCTCGGTTGCGGTGACAGCCGGCGGTCGCCCATAGCCCAGCGTACCCATGTAAGCCGCGGGCCGGCCGCAGAACTGCAGAGCCTGCGCCAGCAACCACGCGCAGGTGGTCTTGCCGTTCGTTCCCGTGATGCCGGCCATCGTCAGGGCTTGCGATGGCGCGCCGAAGAAACGATCTGCGATCAGGCTTGCTCGTTGACTCAGCTGTGGAACAGCGGCTACAAAAACACCGGGACTCAACTTTGGTGTGGTCGCATCTGGAGAGTCTTCGTAGAGCACGGCGCGCGCACCGAGGGCGACGGCCTGATCCGCGAACTTCACCCCGTGAGACGTCCGTCCCTTTAAAGCCAGGAACAGACCGCCGGGCACAGCCGCACGGCT
>DATBCZ010000532.1:0-5716 GCA_036270175.1 Steroidobacteraceae bacterium
CATCTGCGGCGGCGGCGGCGGTGGCGGCTGGTCCTCTTTCTTGACCTCCTCGATCACGTCGGTCTGGATCGGCGGAGCGACCAGCTCGAACGTGCGTCGGGCCAGGCCAGTGGCCAGTGCCCACGCGATGAACACGTGCAGCCCGATGATCGCGAAAAGGACTATGGTTCTGCGGGTAAAAAAGTTCGTGTCTTGTACGTAGGCAGCCATGAGTTGATTTGAGATATGTCGTTGTTACATGTCCGGACAAACCGGACCCGGACGTAAGCAGTGCAAAGTAGCCGTCTTTCTCTTTGCCCGCAAGTTGCCGGATCCGGACCCGAACGCTCCGGCGGCTGCAACCGCCGGCCCGTTTGATACTGACAAACGCAGACCCCCGACCGCTCGGTCTAGGGCGAGCGCAAGTTCTAAATCCCCCTGACTGGTTCGATTATCGCGACGTGCAGAAAGGTCATTACCAAAGAGCACGTTGCGCGCATTGATAGATGCTTCGTGAACTCTAACCTCTGACCCGTGCACTGACAACTCCGCTCGAGCTGAAGAATTTTTTAGTCTCGCCGCGCCGGTTCGGTCACCGCACCAGCGGAGGCGCTGCTCACCAGGCTGGCGTATTTCGCCAACACGCCCGTCTCCGTATACGGCTTGCGCGGTTTCCAGGTTGCGCGCCGCCGACGCAGTTCCGCCGCCGACAGCGCGACGCTGATTTCCCTTTTCACGGCATCGATCGTGATCTGGTCACCGTTGCGCAGTAACCCTATCGGACCGCCAACCGCAGCCTCCGGTGAAATATGTCCTACGACAAACCCGTGGCTGCCGCCCGAGAAACGCCCATCCGTGATGAATCCCACCTTGTCCCCGAGCCCGCGCCCCATGATGGCGGCGGTCGGACTCAGCATCTCGCGCATTCCAGGCCCACCTACAGGCCCTTCGTTCCTGATGACGACGACGTCACCGGCGCGAACCGTACCGTCGAGAATCGCCTGGGTCGCGCGTTCCTCGCCTTCGAAGACCCGCGCGCGACCGCTGAACGCCAACCCTTCCTTGCCCGTGATCTTCGCGACCGCGCCGTCCGGTGCCACATTCCCGTACAGAATCACGAGGTGGCTGTCCTTCTTCAGTGGATCGGCCAGCGGTCGCACGATGTCTTGTCCAGCAAGATACATGCCTGTATTTGCGAGGTTTTCCGCCAGCGTGCGCCCCGTGACGGTTAGGCAATCGCCATGCATCAACCCGCCGTCGAGGAGCATTTTCATCAGCGGCTGGATGCCGCCAATCGCGACCAGCTCCGACATCATGTAGCGACCACTGGGCTTGAGATCCGCCAGCACCGGGACGCGTTTGCCGATGCGGGTGAAGTCGTCCAATGTGAGTTTGACACGTGCATCCTTCGCGATCGCCAACAGGTGCAGTACCGCGTTGGTCGATCCACCGAGGGCGATGACCACGGTGATCGCGTTTTCAAAAGCCTTGCGCGTCAGGATGTCGCGTGGACGCAAACCGTCCTTCACTAACTTCACGACCGCCTCGCCGGCACGACGCGAATCCGCCCTCTTCTCCTCGCCGACCGCGTCCTGCGCGGAACTCCCCGGAAGCGACAAGCCCAGCGCTTCGATCGCCGACGCCATGGTGTTGGCCGTATACATTCCGCCACAGCTGCCCGGACCCGGAATCGCCGTGCGCTCGACTTCCTTGAGTTGCGCGTCGGAAATCTTCCCGGCGGCGTTGGCGCCGACCGCTTCGAAGACCGCGACGATGTCACGTCGCTGTGCTCCCGGACGGATGGTTCCCCCGTAGACAAACACGGAGGGACGGTTGAGGCGCGCCATGGCCATGGCGCAGCCCGGCATGTTCTTATCGCAACCCCCGACCGCGACGAAGCCATCGAAACCTTCCGCGCCCACGACGGTTTCGATCGAATCCGCAATTACCTCGCGCGACACCAGCGAGTAGCGCATTCCGGGCGAGCCCATCGAGATGCCGTCAGACACCGTGATGGTGTTGAACAGAACACTCTTGCCGCCGCTCGCATCGGCGCCAGCCGCGGCTTCGCGAGCCAGCTCGCCAATGTGCATGTTGCAGGGGGTTACATTGGCCCAGGTCGAAGCGATACCGATCTGGGGTTTCGAGAAATCCGCGTCCGTAAAGCCGACCGCGCGCAGCATCGCGCGCGAGGCAGCCTGCTTCGCTCCGTCCACGACTAGGCGCGAATACTCGCGCGGGTCATGCTTTTTCGTTGTCATTTAGCTTCGGATAGTCCGTCTGTGCAGTCGTGCTCAAGATTATCACCGGTGCCGGCCCCGCAGGGCTTCGATATCGGCGCCAGCGACCAAGTTATTCGAACATTCTCGAGGGTATGGCGCCATTGTCGCGACCCGACATCGCTCTTGTACAAAAGGGACGTGCTTCGCGGGCGCTAGCCGAAGCGGGCGCGGATGAGCCGGTACAGGCTGCGCACACACTGTGCTTCCGCCCCAACCGGCCGGCCGGGGCGCTCGCGGGGATTCCAGGCATACAGATCGACATGCAACCAGTTGGGCGTTGCGGCAATGAAGCGTTTTAGGAACAGCGCAGCAATGATGGAGCCGGCAAATGGCGCCGCCGACACGTTGGCGAGATCCGCGACTTTGCTGGCCAGCTCGTCGTCGTAGCCAGGCCACAACGGCATCGGCCACACGGGATCTGACTCCTCTTCGCCGCGCGTGCGCAACAGCGCCATCAGGGTCTCGTCGGTGGAGTAGGCGGCGGGCAACTCCGGCCCCAGCGCCACTCGCGCGGCCCCCGTCAGCGTCGCCAGATCGATGAGCAGGTCCGGGCGCTCGCTGTCAGCTTCAACCAAGGCATCGGCGAGCACGAGACGACCCTCGGCATCTGTGTTGCCGATTTCGACGGACAGGCCTTTGCGGGAACGAAGGATGTCACCGGGACGATAGGCGCGGCCCCCAATACTGTTTTCCACGGCGGGAATGAGGACTCGCAGCTGGATGGGTGCCCCGAGACGCATGAGCATCTCGGCCAGCGCCAGCACGCAGGCGGCACCGCCCATATCCTTCTTCATGAGAAGCATGCCGGCAGAGGGTTTGAGATCGAGCCCGCCGGTGTCAAAGCAAACCCCCTTGCCGACGAGGGTCACTCGGGGCGCCTTTCGGTCGCCCCAACGAAGGTCGATGAGCCGTGGCTCGCGCGGGCTCGCGGCGCCGACAGCGTGAATCAACGGATAATCGCGGGCCTTGAGCTCGTCACCGACGAGGATCTCGCAGCGCGCGCCATGACGTGCGGCCAGATCGGACGCCGCCGCGGCGAGCTCCGCGGGGCCCATGTCGTTGGCGGGAGTGTTGATGAGGTCGCGAGCGAATGCGGTGGCGTCGGCAGCGGTTTGCGCATACGCGAGATCCGCCTCGGGGGGCGGTACGAGTGCTGCGCGCGCGGTTATGGCCTGCGTCCGATACCGGCTCATGCGGTACGACCCTGTCAGCCAACCGACCACGAAATGCGTCGCGGCTTCCGCGGGCAGCGGCGTAGCCAGGCGGTAGGCCAGAGCGGGAAGCCGATCCGGCAGACCGGCGGCATGCCAGAGCTTCAGATCCGCTACGGTGCGTAATGTGCCCAGGCCCAGAACGGCCGCGGCAATCTGACCGCTCGCGTCCGGTAATGTCAGAATGCGATGCCGCTCTGCCTGGAAACCATTCGCCCGCACCCAGGTAACGGTTTCCACGGGCTGCTCACTCAGCCAGCGCGGCAGGTCCGATTCCGTCACCAGCCATAGAGGCCGGGCGTCACCGGGATCGGAGGTCAACAACATTTCAGGTTGTGTCACGCGGCGCAGCTTAGCGAAGTCACCCTTGTGTGTCTCCGGCGCTCTCTAGCGGGGTCGGGTCCGGGCCGGACCGCATGCTCTGGCAGCACGGCATTTTGCGAATGCGAACCCGGATACCCGCGTTGACAAAGTCGCGGCGGGTGTGATGACATCGGGATCTCACTTTTTTGCCCCCAGCTTATCCGTGGCGCCCATGGCACCGCACGCGAGAACCGAAACGAGCCCCAGCGCACACGCGTTGCGGCTCGTGCTGTCCGTTCTCCTTGTAGTACCCGTAGGACTCCTGCTCCTTCTTGGGAGCAGCCGGTGCGGGGCACTCGCAAACGCCTGACAAAAAACCAGGCAGAGCGAGCGAAGACACCAAAAACCCCGCACCGGCACCCGCCGCTGCGGGGTATTTTTTTATTGGCTGAAAGTCGCCTGCGGCGCTTTCAGCTGGCGCGCCACAGGGAGCGCGAATGGTAGGCCGGTTGTGGCCTAGTGTGTGACCGGAATATTTGTTGCCCCGTGGGGCCGTTGGGAGTTTGCAGATGAAGCTGTATTCGCAGAAAGACGTCGACAAGAAGGCCCTGAAGGGTGCGCGCATTGCGGTGCTGGGCTACGGAAGCCAGGGCCGTGCGCATGCGCTGAACCTCAAGGACAGTGGCTTCGACGTCGTGGTAGGCGTACGTAAGAAGGGAGCGAGCTGGAAGAAGGCCAAGAAGGACGGGCTGGAAGTCGCCGAGCCCGCGGACGCCACCGAAGGTGCCGATCTCGTCGCGATGCTCGTGCCCGACCTCGCGCAGAAGGCACTCTATGCCGAAGTTGAGAAGAGCCTGGAGAAAGGCGCAACGCTGCTGTTCGCTCACGGCTTCAACATCCACTACAAGCAAATCAAACCGCGGAAAGATCTCGACGTCGTCCTGATCGCGCCGAAGGGCCCGGGCGGCCTCGTCCGTCGCCAATACCAGGAAGGCCGCGGCGTTCCGTGTCTCATCGCAGTGGCGCAGGACGCGACCGGTAAGGCGCATGCGAAGGCGCTGGCTTACGCGCACGGAATCGGCGGTACCCGCGGTGGTGTCCTCGACACGACCTTTGCCGAAGAGACCGAGACGGATCTGTTCGGAGAGCAGGCCGTGCTGTGCGGTGGCGCGACCGAGCTGGTCGTGAAGGGCTTCGAGACGCTGGTGGAAGCCGGTTATCAGCCCGAAGTCGCTTACTACGAGTGCCTCCACGAGCTGAAGCTCATCGTCGACCTGTTGCACGAGGGTGGGCTCACCAAGATGCACCAGTTCATCAGCGACACCGCGAAGTACGGCGATCTCACGCGCGGACCCCGCATCGTTGACGACCGCGTCAAGAACGTGATGCGCAAGGTGTTGAAGGAAGTGCAGACCGGTAAGTTCGCCAAGCAGTGGATCGAAGAGAGCGCCTCGGGCGGCAAGACCTATCAGAAGCTGTTGAAAGAGGACAAGGACCGTCAGATCGAGAAAGTCGGCAGTGAGCTGCGCGCGCGCATGCCCTGGCTGAATGAGAAACGAACGTAAGCAAGGACGCTTAACTAGCTAAGGAGAGAGTCATGACTCCCAATCCCGACCGAGTGCTGATCTTCGACACCACCCTGCGCGACGGCGAGCAATCGCCCGGCTGCAGCATGACCCGGCCCGAGAAGCTGCGCGTAGCGCGGGCTCTTGCCGATCTCGGTGTCGATGTGATCGAGGCTGGATTTCCCGCCGCCTCGCGTGGGGATTGGGAGAGCGTGAATGCCGTAGCCCGTGAAATACAGGGCGCGACGATCTGCGGCCTGGCCCGCTGCAACCGGGAAGACATCGAGCTGGCCGCGCGTGCCCTGAAGGACGCGCCCCGCCACCGTATCCATGTCTTTCTGGCGACCAGCGCGATTCACCGGCAGTACAAGCTCAA
>DATBCZ010000533.1:0-8006 GCA_036270175.1 Steroidobacteraceae bacterium
CGAGCCAGAAGCCGTTCTCGTGGCCGGCAACACTGAAGGGGCGGCCGGATTTCCCGTCCACCCGGCCGTCGACCACGAGCTGCGCGCCGCTCGCGACGCCGTCGTCGATGTAGCCGCGAATCTTGTCCAACGCCTGTTGGGTTACGATGGGGCCCATCTCGGCGTCGGCTTCCATGCCGTTCTTGATTTTCAACTGGCGCGCGCGCTCGGCGAGTTGCGGCATGATCTTGTCAGCCACGTCGCCTACGAGCACTGCCACGGAGATGGCCATACAACGCTCGCCGGCAGAGCCGTACGCAGCGCCGATGAGCGCATCGACAGTCTGTTCGAGGTCGGCGTCGGGCATGACGACCATATGGTTCTTGGCGCCGCCAAGCGCCTGCACACGTTTGCCGAGCTGCGCGCCGCGTTGATAGATGTATTGTGCGATGGGTGTTGAACCGACGAAACTCAGCGCCTTGACCTCGGGATGCTCGAGCAGCGCGTCGACCGCCACCTTGTCGCCCTGTACGACATTGAAAACACCCGGGGGGAGGCCGGCTTCCTGGAGGAGGCGCGCCATGTAGAGAGAGGCGGATGGATCGCGCTCGCTGTGTTTCAACACGAAGGTGTTGCCGCAGGCGATGGCGACCGGAAACATCCAGGACGGCACCATGCAAGGGAAGTTGAATGGTGTGATTCCGGCGGTGACGCCGAGAGGCTGCCGCAGGGTCCAGTTGTCGAGGCCGGTGGAGACCTGGTCGGTGAAATCACCCTTGAGGAGCTGAGGGATGCCGCACGCGAATTCGACAATCTCGATGCCACGGGTGACTTCGCCCTGCGCGTCGGAGAACACTTTGCCGTGCTCGCTGGTGATGATTTTCGCGATGTCGTCGCGGTGGTCGTTCAGTAGGTTGAGGTACCGATTGAGAACGCGTGCGCGACGGACCGGGGGCGTGTCCGCCCAGGCGGGGAAGGCGGCGGAGGCGCTCGCAACCGCGGCGGCCACGTCCTCCGTGGTCGCCAGGGCGACCTGGCGGGTTACGGCGCCCGTAGCGGGGTTGAAGATGTCGAGTGTCCGTCCGTGGCTGGGAGTGAGGCGACCGTCGATCCAATGGTGGACCGTGGCGGTGCTGGTTGAAGCCATCGTCGGCTCCGCAAAACCTCGGGAGGACGGATTCGGGCTGCTCATTGCTTACTCTTCGGAGTGATTTTTAATGGTGCAGTCTGTCCGATAATCGAGATCTCAGCCACGGTATCCGCCGCAGGAGGTCGCCATGTCACGCCCACCCTTTCCGCCGTTCACTGCCGAAACCGCCGCCCAGAAAGTCCGCGGCGCCGAGGATGGCTGGAACAGCCGCAATCCGAGCGCCGTGTCTCTCGCGTATACCGAGGACAGCCGCTGGAGAAACCGGGCCGAATTCATCCAAGGGCGCGCTGACATCGTCGCCTTCCTGACCCGCAAGTGGAACCGTGAGCTGGACTACCGCTTGATCAAGGAGCTCTGGGCTTTCACCGGCAACCGGATCGCGGTCCGTTTCGCCTACGAATGGCATGACGATAGCGGGCAGTATTTCCGTTCCTACGGGAATGAGAACTGGGAGTTCGATGAGCAGGGGCTGATGCGCTGGCGGGTCGCCAGCATCAATGATTTGCCGATCGCGGCGTCGGAGCGCAAGTATCACTGGCCGCTGGGGCGCCGGCCGGATGATCACCCGGGATTGAGTGCGCTGGGTCTCTAAGTTACATAGATATTATCAAGGAGCGGCCTTTGATAAAGTCTTCGTTATTCGTGGGGCTCGTGGCCCAGTAACATAGACTTGACCAAATCGGGGAAATTGATAAACTCTTTGTAAGTTGACGGTCATTTCGTCGTTCGCGGTGCGTGAACATGCCAAAGAGCCCCGTTGCGTTGACCGTGATGCCCCCAGCCGCTCAGCAGGCACTGCGGACCCTGGGCGAGAACCTGGCCATCGCACGGGTCCGGCGAAAGGAGTCGCAGCGAACGTGGGCGAAGCGGGTGGGGTGCTCGGTGCCGACTCTCATCCGGATGGAGCGAGGGGATCCAGGGGTGGGGATGGGGATTTACGCAACCGCATTATGGTTAATCGGGCGGGTCGCGGCGCTTCCCGAGCTAGCGGCGCCTGGGAGTGACCGTGGGGCGTTGGAGAATGATGTGCGCGACGCCCTGAAGCGACGCGCAGTGCGGTCGAGCGCGTCGGCCGAGGCGCGGCTCGGCCGTGACAAATAGAATGGTCAGCGCGGGGCAGACCGCTGGCGCCGCTGCGGACACTCACGCCGCCCGTAAGCCCACCTCTTCTTATCAACCCTCCGACCGCCTCTATCTCTGGCTCCTGACCCGCCCGGAGCAGCCCCTCCCGGTCGCCGAGCTCAACCTGGCGCGCTCGGTCCAGGGCGTATCGCTCCGATACGCCGACGCCTGGCTGCAACGTGGTTTTCCTCTGAGCGAGGATCTCCCCCTGATCGGCGAGGAATTCCTCCCCCCAGAGAAGGGAATGGCGGTGGGTGCCGTCGACGATGCCCGTCCGGATCGGTGGGGGGAGCGGGTAATTCGATTTATCGACAAACCACCGCGGCTCTCGCTGCTGGAATACCTGTATTTCGCGGGGGATGATCGCTTCGGCGCCCTGGGGGTATCGACGTCGGGCGACGAATATCTGCCGCGTCGGCTGGGTCCGCTGCCCACGCTGGATGAGGCCGACCAGATTCACGAGCTCATCCGCAAGGTTCAGGACAATGAACCGGTGCCTCCCGAGCAGAAACGACTCATCTCGCCCGGCGTCACCATGGGCGGCGCGCGTCCCAAGGCGCTTCTCAACATTGGTGGCGATCAATGGGTCATCAAATTCTCCGATGGCGAGCCGACGGACACTCCTTTGATCGAGCACGCCTCGATGACGCTCGCGCAGAAAGCGGAAATCCGGGTCGCCGGGACGATGGCGGTGAAGTTAACCCACGGCCACGCCGTCGCCATAAAACGGTTCGATCGCAATGGCGGCTTGCGAGTCCATAGCCTCTCGGCCGCGGTAGCGCTGCGGGCAGCGGGTGAGCGCTTTGGCTATCCCGAGCTGGCGCAACTGTTGCGCCGCAGAGGTGTGACCGAGGGCGACGTGTATATCGGTCACATGCGCGAATTGTTTCGTCGCATGGTCTTCAACATTCTCATCGACAACACGGATGATCACGAAAAAAATCACGCTGTCGTGATGACGGATGCGCAACAGTATGAGCTCTCGCCCGCCTACGACGTCCTGCCTTCCGGACAGGCGCTCGGATTCCAACAGATGCGTGTTGGGGAGCACGAGGCTGACTCGACGCTGGCCAACGCCCTGACGATGTCGCAGATGTTCGCGCTTCGCAAGGACGACGCCGTCAGGGAAGTGCGCGCGGTCGCGCGCGTCGTCGACAGCTGGAAGGATCACTTCAAGTCATGCGGTGTGACGGCCGGTGACATCGATTTGTACGCCGAGCAGATCGATCGGCCGTTCCTGCGCGATCAGCGTAACGAGGTCAAGGGCAGTCGGGCACGCCGTCCGGCGTGAATCCAAACACCCGTCCGTAGAACGCCAGCTCCGCCTCGAGCGAGCGCACGATGTTCTCCGCTCTGCGAAACCCGTGTTGCTCCCCCTCGAATTCGATATAGGCAACCGGTATCCCCTTGGCTTTGACGGCTGCAACAATGGCGCGGGACTGGTCTGGAGGAACGACCTTGTCCTCCGTCCCCTGGAATGTAATGAGCGCGGCCTTGAAGTTCTCCAGGTGGCGGATCGGCGCCCGCGCCTCGTACACCTCCCGTCCCTCCGGCAATGGAGCAACGAGTCGGTCGAGATAACGCGCCTCGAATTTGTGTGTGTCGCGGGCAAGTGCCTCGAGGTCGCTCACTCCATAGTAGTTCGCGCCTGCCTTGAACACGTCGTGAAAAGCCAATGTGGCCAGCACCGTGAAGCCCCCCGCGCTGCCGCCCCGGATGGCCGCACGGTTTGCATCAACGCGACCCTGATCGATCAGATAGTTCACAGCAGCGACGACGTCACCGACGTCGACCACACCCCAGTTGCCATTGAGGCGCTGGCGGTAATCGCGGCCAAAGCCGCTGCTGCCGCCGTGATTGACATCCAACAGTCCGAAGCCCCGGGAGGTCCAGTACTGTACCCCCATCGAAAGCTCAGCCTTCGAGTGGCTCGTGGGACCTCCATGCACCTTAACCACGAGTGGCGGCTTCTCGTCCCCAACTCCCGCGAAGTCAGGATTCGTCGGCGGGTAGTAGAAAGCGTGCGCCGTCAGTCCACCAGCCGTCGGAAACTCGATCGACTCCGCAACCGAAATGAACGGAGTTTCGAGCTTCAGCGAGCCCGGTACCCGTAGCACCCGGTGGGCTCCAGTGCGCAAATCAATCGTGACCACCGCCGCCTCTTCGGTCGGCGACGCAGCGATCGCGATCGCCGTGTCCGGCGTGATCAGTTGGATGTTCGATAAGCCGACAAAGGGCAGATCGAGGGGCTTTAACTGGCCCGAATCGAGGCTCACTACACCGAGCCGGTCTCGAGCAGCGACTGTGTATCGGACCACCGCCCGGCCATTGCCGGTAAGAGCATAGTTCGACTGCCCCAGCGTCCACAGCGGGCTCGCGATTTCTGCCTCGAATGCAAAAACGGACGTCACCCGCCTATCCCGGTAGCGGTACAGATTCCACCAGTTCGAGCGGTCGGACACGAAGTACAGCGTGCCGTCAGTGTCCCACCGCGGCTCTACCGCGGATTCTTCCGCGCCGCCCGCAAGAGCGATGATGCCCGACAGACCCGATTCCGCCAGGTCCGCTACATAAAGCGTCGTCGTATCCCAGGGCATGTTGGGATGATCCCAGGCAATCCACGCAATCCTCCGGCCGTCCGGGCTCACGCGGGGATACGCCACAAAATCGCTTCCCTCGAAGAGCACCTTGCCTGGGCCGGGCGCAGAGGTATCGATCACGACGATCGCATTCCTCGGCTCACCGCCGGCGGTGTGATCTTCCCTTACGCAGAACAGCTCACGGCCAGCACTGGCGAGCTCGAAATCCGAGTAGCGGTAGCCTTCCGGTGTGAGTGCAACGGGCTTTTGATCCGGCCGCTGCGCATACAAGCGCTGGTCGGTGAAATTGCTGAAATAGACGGTGTCGCGGCTCATTACGTACGGCGTACCGCCGTATTCGTGAACACGCGTGCGCGCGTTGAATCCAGTCGGCGTGAGCTCTCGCACGGCGCCATTCGCGGCGGAAGTCACGACGACGTTGCGCCCGCCTTCGGCAGGTCGGCTTTCGACCCAGTAGGGGACCCCTTCCGAGACTTCCACGTAGTTCAGCGAGATCGCCGAGCGGGCGAGGTCAGCCGCCGCGAGCGGAGAGTGCCATGTGCCGTAAGGTGCCTGTTTCATATAATGCTTCTCATGACTACGCACACGCTCTTTCCCACGCTCGTCCAGTCGGCGCGGCTCGGTGGCGCCGACTGGCAGCAACTCAACGATCGGCTCCTGCGCGAATGCCAGCAACTCAGCCACGACGATGAGGCCGGACGGCGCTGGTCCGCAAAGAATTATCCCGGCGGGTTCACGTCTTATAACTCCGCCAGCCGCATGCATCAATTATCGCCGACCTTTGCGGCCCTGGAGCGCAAGCTCAATCGGCACGTAGCGAAGTTCGCGCGGACGCTGGAATTCGATCTCGAGGGAAGATCGCTTGCCATGACCGACTGCTGGGTGAATATCATGCCGCGGCAGGTCGTGCACGGCTTGCACCTGCATCCACTGGCGACGATCAGCGGGACCTACTATGTGAAAACGCCGAAAGGGTCATCCGGCCTGAAGTTCGAGGATCCGCGGCTGGAGCGGTTCATGGCGGCGCCGCCGCGCCTGGCGTCCGCACGGTCACAGAACCGACCCTGGTTCGTGATCCCCGCCGAAGCGGGGAACGTGGTGTTGTTCGAAAGCTGGCTGCGCCACGAGGTGCCACCGAATCCGGTGGCAGCGCAGCGCGTCAGCATCAGTTTCAATTACAACTGGTTCTAGGAGACAGACTTGGAAAGCCCTGCCCGAGCCGAGAGTGCGCGCCAGAACGGTCCCGACTCGCGCGTTACGGTACGCGAGTCGGTTCTGCGCCTGTTGCGCGCGTTTCGTATGACCACGATCTTCGGTAATCCGGGCTCGACGGAGTTGCCGCTCTTCCGGGATTTCCCCGCGGACTTTCGCTATGTCCTGGGGCTCCAGGAGTCGCTCGTGGTGGGCATGGCGGACGGTTACGCGCAGGCAACCCGCAACGCCGCCATCGTCAATCTTCACTCCGCCGTTGGCGTGGGCCACGCGATGGGCAATATTTTTACGGCGTACAAGAACCAGACCCCGCTGGTGATCACGGCTGGGCAGCAGGCCCGCTCCATTCTGCCCTTCGAGCCCTTTCTGTTTTCCGCCCGCCCCACCGAGTTGCCGCAACCGTATGTGAAGTGGAGCTGCGAGCCGGCTCGGGCCGAGGATGTGCCGGCGGCCCTGGCACGGGCTTACTACATGGCGATGCAGCCGCCGCGGGGACCGACGTTCGTGTCGATTCCGGTCGATGACTGGGACCGTATGTGCGAGCCCGTCGAGCCGCGTGAGGTCAGTGAGGTTTTGCGAGGCGATCCGGTGTTGCTCGAGAGAGTCGCGCGGGAGCTCGCTGCGGCGGAGCGGCCGGCGTTCGTCATCGGGGCGGCGACGGCGCGCGATGCTGCATGGGACGAAGCGATCGCTCTCGCCGAGCGCCACCAGGCGAAGGTGTGGGTGAGTCCCATGTCGGCGCGCAACGGCTTTCCGGAAAATCACCGTCTCTTCGCGGGCTTTCTCGCGGCCGATCGCGCGCAGATCGTCGCCAGCCTTGCGGGCCACGACGTCATCCTGGTGCTCGGCGCGCCGGCGTTCACCTATCACGTGGAGGGTGTTGGTCCGCACGTGCCCCCTGGGGCGAAGTTATTCCAACTCGTGGACGATCCCGGCGTCGCCGCCTGGACGCCCGTTGGAATGTCAGTGGTGACGAGTTTGAAACATGGCATTCGCGATCTGCTGGGCGGGCCGCCACCGCGCCCGCGGGCCACTCCCGCCGAGCTGGTGCGGCCGCCGCGCCTGTCCGGTCCTTTGACTGACAAATACCTGGTGCAACAGCTCGCCGCGCTGCGACCCGCGGACAGCATCATCGTGGAGGAGGCGCCCAGCACCCGCGGACCGATGCATGATTATCTGCCGATCATCGCCCGGGATACTTTCTACACGTGCGCGAGCGGTGGCCTGGGCCATGGTCTGCCCGCGGCGATCGGTGTCGCACTCGGACGACCCAACGAGAAGGTGATCGCCCTTCTCGGCGACGGCTCGAGCATGTACGCGATTCAAGCGTTGTGGACGGCGGCACAATTAAAGCTGCCCATTACGTTCATCATCGTCAACAACCGCCGCTATGAGGCCCTGCTGCAATTCGGGAGGCACTTCGGCCTGGCGCGAACCGTGGGCACGAGCCTTGCAGACATTGATTTCTGCGGACTCGCACTGAGCCAGGGGTGCAAGGCGCTGCGAGTTGAGCGCGCTGACGCGCTCGACGGCGCTCTGCGCGCGGCGCTGGCGGCCGTGGAACCGACCCTGCTGGAGGTGGTTGTTGAGAGTTAGCCGCGGGCTGGGCTCCTAGGCTTCCTTCACGTTGCGTTAAGCTGAAGAAGCTTGAAATACGCTTCAGACCGAATACCGCCAAGCGCGATATTCAGCAACTGTTCAGAAACGTCCAGGAGAGGGGATCGACATGCGTACCCAATGGCTCAGAAGTCTCATCCCAGCGTTATCGCTGGCCGCGCTCCCCGTGTGTCCCACGGTGTCGCACGCAGGGATCGCCGTGGGCGTATCGGTCAACATCGCGCCACCGGTGCTGCCGGTGTACGTGCAGCCACCCCTCCCGGCGCCCGGTTATATCTGGAGCCCCGGATACTGGGCTTACGGTGACGACGGTTATTACTGGGTGC
>DATBCZ010000534.1:0-10814 GCA_036270175.1 Steroidobacteraceae bacterium
CCTGGAAAACAGCGACCTGCGCCCGATGTTGAATCTGGTGCGCGCACCGACGCTGGTCATAGCAGGCCAATACGATCGGGTGACGCTGCCGGCCGCATCGCGGGCGCTCGCGGAAGCGTTGCCCGATGCACGGTATGTTGAAATTCGTCGCGCGGCACACGCGCCATTTCTATCGCACACCTCCGAGTTCGCCGCGTTAGTCAGCGCATTCCTGCGAGGCGAGTCAGCGACGGGGCCCAATGTCGATAGCGCAGCGTCCGCCAATGCCACCAGCGCCGTCAGCAACGCAGGCGCTGCCGGCACCGCGCACACTCCCAGCACGGCGGCCACTGCTAGCGCTCCCGACACCGCCAAGACCGCCGTTGCAATGAGCCCCGGCAAACGCAGGTCATGACCGACATCGACTCAGAGCCCTTCCGCCTCGACCGCCCCGGCATACGCGCGTCGTTCGACCGCGCGAGCCTCACCTACGAGGCCGCCGCGGTGTTACAGGCCCGTGTCGCCGACGAGTTAGTTAGCAGGCTCGAGCCCTTCAACTTCACCCCCGGCGTGATACTCGACCTGGGCGCAGGCACCGGTCGCATGACCGGCGAGCTGAAAAAACGCTATCGCCGTTCCCTGGTCGTTGCGTTGGACCTCGCCCCCGGGATGCTTCGCGAGGCACGCAAACACCAGGCCTTCTTTCGACGCTTCGAGCGGGTTTGCGGGGACGCGGTGCGCCTGCCCATCGCCGCCGCATCCGTCGACGTAGTGGTCAGCAGTCTGATGTTGCAATGGTGCGAGCCACCCGACCCGGCGTTCGCTGAAATCAGGCGGATACTCAAACCCGACGGCCTTTTTGCATTCAGCACCTTCGGACCAGACACGCTCCGAGAATTGCGCAGCGCATGGGCGGAAGCCGACGAGGGTACCCCACACATCTACAATCACGTCAATCACTTTACTGACATGCACGACGTAGGCGACGCGTTGGTGCGCGCAGGCCTGTCCGAACCGGTGTTGGATGTCGATCGCATGCAAGTGACTTATCCAGACTCCGTGGCGCTGATGCGCGACCTCAAAGCGATCGGGGCCCACAACGTGACAGCAGGCCGCCCTCGCGGACTCGTGGGACGCGCGCGGCTGAAGCGCATGCAACTCGCTTACGAGGCATTCCGTCGCGACGGCCGACTGCCCGCGACGTACGAAGTTGTTTACGGGGTCGCTTGGGGCGCCGCCGGCCGACCAGCCAGCGCGCTAGTAGGCGGCGAAGCCCGTATCGCACCCGGAGCTATCCGACGGCGCAGTAACAAATGACAACGAGGAGACACGGGTGACAACCAGGCAGGAAACGCCGCAATCGGAGACGGCCGCGCCGTGAACCCGAACGGGATCTTCATCACCGGCACCGACACCGGCGTAGGCAAAACCGTGGTCGCCGCAGCACTCGTCCGCGCACTCGTCGCACAAGGCCACCGCGTGGCCGTCATGAAGCCCGTGGCCTCAGGATCGCACCGGACGCCACAGGGATTGCGCAACGAAGACGCCCTCGCCCTCATGGCCGCATCGAATGTCGCCGCGCCATATAGCCAGGTCAATCCGTACTGCTTCGAACCAGCCATTTCGCCCCATATCGCTGCAGAAGAGGCCTGTATCGCCGTCGATGCAGCCCATATCCGCGCCAACTTCGATACACTCGCCGCCTCCGCCGACGCCATCGTGGTGGAAGGCGCGGGCGGCTGGCTGGCTCCCCTGGGCCCCCGCATCAGCATCAAAGACCTCGCCGCCACCCTCGACCTCCCTGTGCTGCTGGTCGTCGGCGTGCGCCTCGGCTGCATCAACCACGCGCTCCTCACAAAGCTCGCTATTGAGTCGCACGGCGCACAGTTCGCCGGGTGGATCGCGAACACCATCGACCCCGGGATGCCTCGCCAAAAAGAAAATTTAGAGACGCTCGCCAACCAGCTCGGCGCAGCGCCGCTCGCAGTGGTGCCCGCGCTGGCCGCCGCCGCGGCACCTCTCGCGCTCCACGAAGCGGCCACGCATCTGTTTCATCCCAATCGCAGCAGGAACGCGTAAGTTTCTGACTTGAATAATAGTTTCCTTACGCTACCATCCTCCTTCCACCCGTTCCGATACTCTCCGATGGTCGCTTTGGGTCATGCCGGCGCAGGACTGCTGCGAATCGAGATCTGCCCGAACTGCTCACTGAGCGTTCGGCAAGCGGTGATGTTTTTTGGCAGCTTGTGTTTCATCTCTTTTGCGGTTGCGGGAATGCTGGCGATTCAAGGTTTCTGGCCCGTGCTGCCGTTCGCCGGACTCGAGATGATCGTGCTCGGCTGGGCGCTGAAGACGAGTCTCGGCCGCCGCTTTCACCGGCAAACGATCACGGTCAGTGACGCGGACGTGAGCGTGGAGTCCCGGGATCGCGCCTATTGCTCACAAGTCGTGTTCCCCCGTCATTGGGCGCAGGTTAAACTTCGCCGCCCCGCGTCGCGCTTGCATCCAAGCCGGCTCACGATCGAGTCGCACGGCCGTCAATGCGAGCTGGGGAGCTTCCTGACGGAAGCAGAGCGGCGTGGACTGGCGTTGCGCCTGCAACGTCTGGTTGGCCGCATAAATGAGTCGCCCTCCCTGTAACTGAGGTCGAACCGGTTCGCTTTCGAAGAAATCGCGCCGCTCCCGGATGGTCCGGGCGCGCGCTGTAAGGCACGTAATGATGATTCGCGCAAAAATCGCACAACTCGCCAAGCTCGCCGCCGCATTCGCCGTCTCCCTGGCATGCACACTGCCCGCCCGGGCCGACTCCGGTTGGAGTCTGCTCAACATGACTCCGGGCGTTACGGAAATCAGCCGCAATATCTACGCCCTCCACATGGAGATCTTCTGGATCTGCGTGGTCATCGCGGCCATCGTCTTCGGAGCGATGATCTTCTCGATCGTCACTTATCGGAAATCGAAGGGTGCGGTCGCCGACGTGACCCTCGTGCACAACACGACGGTGGAGCTCATCTGGACGGCGGTGCCGGTCGCGATCCTGGTCTTCATGGCGATCCCCGCGGCCAAGACGCTCGTGAAGATCGAAGACACGACCAAGACCGATCTCAGCATCAAGGTCACCGGATTCCAATGGGGCTGGCAGTACGATTACCTGGACAGCGGCGTAGCGTACTTCTCACGCCTCGACCGTAAGAGCGACGCCGCGCGCGAGCTAATGTCGGGCATCGACGTGAACACCGTCGAACATTACCTCCTGAACGTCGACAAGCCGCTCGTCGTCCCGGTCGGCAGCAAGGTCCGCCTGCTCATTACCGGTGCCGACGTCATCCACTCCTGGTGGGTACCGGCCTTCGGCGTCAAGAAGGACGCCATTCCGGGCTTCGTGAACGAGGCGTGGTTCAAGGTCGATACCGACAAACCCGGCCTCTATCGTGGCCAGTGCGCGGAGCTTTGCGGCCGCGACCACGGCTTCATGCCGATCGTCGTCGATGTCCGCTCGAAGGAAGACTTCGAGGCCTGGCTGAAGGACAAGGCAGCTGAGCAGAAGCAGGCGTCAGCACCGGCCGCCGCGGAGCCGGCCGCAACCCCGACAGCGACCGCCGCTCCAACGCAAGCCGCCACGACCGGCTGAACTCCGGTCGCGACGCAGAATCCTTCCAGCATCCGTTTCTGAACATTTTTCGCATCTGAGAGAGCACGACCATGGCCGAGCAGCACGCACACGCCGCCGAGCACGCCGATCACGACCACAAGCCGCACGGCTGGCGCCGCTGGGTCTACGCGACGAACCACAAGGACATCGGCACGATGTACCTCGTCTTCGCCTGCATCATGTTTTTCATCGGCGGCGCGATGGCCATGGTCATCCGCCTCGAGTTGTTCAAGCCGGGCCTGCAGTTCGTCGACCCGCAGTTCTTCAACTCCATGACCACCATGCATGCGCTGATGATGATTTTCGGCGCGGTCATGCCGGCGTGGACGGGACTCGCGAACTGGATGGTGCCCTTGCAGGTGGGCGCGCCCGACATGGCGCTGCCGCGGCTGAATAATTTCAGCTTCTGGATCCTGCCGTTCGCATTCACCCTGCTGCTGTCCTCGTTGTTCGTCCCGGGTGGCGCACCGGCGGGCGGCTGGACGATGTATCCGCCGCTGGTCCTGCAGAATGGCGCGTCGTTCCCGATGTTGATTTTCTCGATCCACTTGATGGGCGTCTCCTCCATCCTCGGCGCCATCAATGTCGTCGTCACGATCCTGAACCTGCGCGCTCCTGGAATGAGCCTGCTGCGCATGCCGCTGTTTGTATGGACGTGGTTGATCACGGCCTACCTGCTCATCGCGGTCA
This sequence comes from Steroidobacteraceae bacterium, assembly GCA_036270175.1. Classification (GTDB taxonomy): domain Bacteria; phylum Pseudomonadota; class Gammaproteobacteria; order Steroidobacterales; family Steroidobacteraceae; genus 13-2-20CM-66-19. Next base: position 4,322 of record DATBCZ010000534.1, read on the forward strand.
TGCCGGTGCTCGCGGGCGCGGTAACGATGCTGCTCACCGACCACTTCTTCGGCACGACGTTCTTCACCGCTGCCGGCGGCGGAGACCCGGTGATGTTCCAGCACATCTTCTGGTTCTTCGGACATCCCGAGGTGTACATCCTCATTCTGCCGGCCTTCGGCATCGTCTCGGAGATCATCCCGACGTTCTCGCGCAAGCCGCTGTTCGGCTACGAGGCGATGGTGTACGCGACGGCCTCCATCGCGTTCCTGTCCTTCATCGTCTGGGCCCACCACATGTTCACTGTCGGCATGCCGCTGGCCGCCCAGCTGTTCTTCATGCTCTCGACCATGCTCATCGCCATCCCGACCGGCGTGAAGGTGTTCAACTGGACCACCACCATGTTCAAGGGCTCGCTCACATTCGAGCCGCCGATGTTGTTCGCGCTGGCCTTCCTGTTCCTGTTCTCGATCGGCGGCTTCTCGGGCCTCATGCTCGCGATCGTCCCGGCCGACTACCAGTACCAGGACACCTACTTCGTGGTCGCGCACTTCCACTACGTGCTCGTGCCCGGCGCCATCTTCGGCATCATGGCCGGCGTCTACTACTGGCTGCCGAAGTGGGTCGGCAACATGTACGACATGACACTCGCCAAGTGGCACTTCTGGCTCTCGACGATTTTCGTGAACGTCCTGTTCTTCCCGCAGCACTTCCTGGGACTCGCCGGCATGCCGCGCCGTATCCCGGACTACGCTGTGCAGTTCACGGACTGGAACATGGTGTCCTCGATCGGCGGTTTCGGCTTCGGCCTGTCGCAGCTGCTCTTCCCGTACCTCATCTGGCAGTGCGTCAAGCACGGCAAGCCGGTCAAGAGCAACAGGGTCTGGGAAGGTGCGCACGGTCTCGAGTGGGAGCTGCCCTCGCCGGCGCCGTATCACTCCTGGCAGGAGCCTCCGTCGGATGCAGTGATCGCGCGCGGCGCGTTCCACTGATCTATGGGCGAAAAGACGCCTTGGGCGCTTTTCGCGAGCGCGCCGATCGATGGATACGGCACGCGGGCTGGGGCGCCCCCGGCAAAAAGCGTGGTTTTTGCCCGCGAAAAGCAGGCCGGTTTTAAATGAGTATGACTTTGGCTCAGGACGATGAGGCAGAGAAGCGCAAACGGGGAATCCGTCGCACGGCCATCGTGTTCGGACTCATTGCGCTGTTTTTCTACGTCGGCTTCATGGTTCTGATCGTGGTGAAGGGCTCGAAGTGAGCAACCTCAAGCGCGCAAACCTGACCATGACCTGGAAGCTGGTGGCGATTGCCGTCGGCGCCTTCGGGTTTGGTTTCGCGCTCGTGCCGCTCTACAGCGTGTTGTGCTCGGTGACCGGCTACGGCGATGCGGGCAAGCTGCTCGAGAAGGCGAAGCTCGAAGCCTCCACGCATCCGGACCCGACCCGCACCGTCACGGTCGAGTTCATGACGAGCATCGCGAGCGCGGGCAGTTGGGATTTCCACCCCGTGAAGCGCACGATCGAAGTGCACCCCGGCCAGCTCTACTCCGCCGACTTCTTCGCGCACAATATGACGGGGCACGCCAGCACGGCGAACGCGGTGCCCGACATCGCCCCATCGGAAACATCGCTTTATTTTCACAAGACCGAGTGTTTCTGTTTCTCGCCGCAGCACTTCGCGCTCAACGAGGAGCGCCACATGCCGGTGCGCTTCTTCGTGGATCCGGCGCTGCCGCGGCACATCGATCGGATTACGCTCAACTACACTATTTACGATGAATCGTCGCGGGTGACGACAGCGGCGCGTTGAGCACGCCACACCCGTAATTTCCTGGGAAAGACAAAGAAATGGCAAACGCACACGCCCCTGACACCAGTCACTACTACGTACCACACGACAGCCCGTGGCCAATCCGTGGGTCCGTGGCCCTGTTCGCCATCATGCTCGGCGCGGTCTCGTTCTTTAACGACTGGGCGGGCGGCTGGGCCTTCCTGCCGGGCGCAATCCTCATCGCCTACATGTTCTTCGGGTGGTTCTCCACCGTCATCGGCGAAAGCGTGCACGGCACCTTCAATGACCAGGTGGACCGCTCGTTCCGCATGGGAATGATGTGGTTCATCTTCTCCGAGGTGATGTTTTTCGCCGCTTTCTTCGGCGCGCTGTTCTATGCGCGCACGCTGTCCGTGCCGTGGCTCGCCGGGCAGGGCGTGAAGGTATTCACCAACTTCCTGCTCTGGCCACACTACGAAGGGGCCTGGCCCACCAACGGCCCGGCGCATGTGGGCGGTCACGCCGACTCCACCTTCGAGACGATCGGGGCAATCGGTCTCCCTCTGATCAACACGGCGATCCTGCTCACTAGCGGCGTCACCATCACGATCGCGCACCATGCCTTGCGCGCGGGTAAGCGCGGCACGCTGGCCCTGTTCCTGGCGCTGACGTTCCTGTTGGGATTCACCTTCGTCGGGCTGCAGGCCCACGAGTACGGCGAGGCCTACAAGGAGCTGGGACTGAAGCTGTCAACGGGCATCTACGGATCGACGTTCTTCATGCTCACCGGCTTTCACGGTCTGCACGTGACGGTCGGCGCGATCATGCTGCTGGTCATCTGGCTGCGCGTACTCCGTGGACACTTCACGCCGCAAAAACACTTCGCGTTCGAGGCGGTCGCCTGGTACTGGCACTTCGTCGACGTGGTATGGCTCGGCCTGTATATCTTTGTTTACTGGCTCTGACCGTCAGCGAACGGGAGCGGTCGATTGCAGGGCATGGGGCGAGATCAGCCCCATGTACCATGCGATGACGAGCAGCACGAAGAGCGCTAACGACAGAGAAATTCGGATCGTCAGCGCGCGCGCCATTTTGCGCGAGTCCTCCTCGCTGCCGCCGCGAGAGAGGTGGCGTAGCGCGGAGCCCAAGCTCACGAAAATCGCGATGAGCAAGCCAATGACGAGCAGCCGGAGCAAGGATTCCATCTTGCCTCGCAGTGTATAGGCTGCGGCGCATTGAGCAATTCCGGCAGGAGACGTTTCTCTCCCTCGTGGCCGCTCACTGTCGGCGCGGTGCTGTTGTGCGCCGTGTTCATCAGGCTTGGGTTTTGGCAGTGGGGCCGCGGAGACGCCCGCCAGGCGCAATGGACCGAATTCTCCCGCGGCGCCGATGAGGCGGTCGCACTCGATGCTCGCGGCGTCGATGCAGTACCGAGATTCCAGCGGGTGACCGTCGTCGGCCAGTTCGATGCGGAGCACCAGTTTCTCCTGGATAACCGCAGCCACGACGGCCGACCGGGCTATGAAGTGCTGACGCCTCTGGATCGTCCGGACGGGCGGATTGCATTGGTCGATCGCGGCTGGGTGCCTTTCACCGGGTCGAGGGCCAAACTCCCCAATGTGGCTCTCATGAGCCATGGCTCGGTGATGGTGACCGGTCGCGCGGATGACTTACCCGTTGCGGGCCTCGCGCTCGGCCGCGCAGCACCGACGCTGGAAGGTGGATGGCCGAAAGTGACGAGCTACCCGACAATGAATGAATTGAGCGCGGCATTGGCGCGGCCACTGGAGCCGCGCATCGTCTTGTTGGACGCGAACGAGCCAGACGGTTACGTCCGCGACTGGCACCCACCCGGAATGCAACCGATACGACATTGGGCTTATGCCGTTCAATGGTGGGCTTTTGCCGTCGTGACTCTCATTTTCTGGGCGGTCGTCAGCCGCACCAAGGTCTGAACCCATGAGCACCACTCCGGATGACCTGCGGGCCCGCAACCTACGCATGCTGGGAATGCTGGCCGCGCTGTTTCTCGTGCCGCTAATGCTGGCGTTCTACATGTACTACGCCACAGATTGGCGCCCGGTGAAGCGGGTGAATCACGGCACCCTCATCAGCCCTGTCCGACCTTTGCCCACGGTAAAGCTGAAACACGTCGCGCTGTCGGAACCTGATGCGAATGCGCCGCCGCCGGCCCCCGAAGCCGAAGGGCCAAAACTGCTGCGGGACAAGTGGTCGATCGTCTACATCGGGGCAGGAAATTGCGATGAGCCCTGCCGGCAGGCGCTCTACGTCATGCGCCAGACGCGGCTGTCGCTGAATAACGAGATGTCTCGGCTGGACCGGGTCTTCCTGGTCACCGGAGACTGTTGCGCGCGGGAGTTCCTCCAGCATGAGCACCAGGGGCTCATCGTCGCCGACGCGACGAGCGCTGACGGAACGCGTCTACTGCGTGAATTCCCGCCGGACGGACGCCCTTATTCGCTGTTCATCGTCGATCCGCTCGGGAACCTGATGATGAGTTACGATGCGCGGCAAAATCCGAAGGGGCTGCTCGAGGACCTGCAAAAGCTGCTTCGCCTGTCCCATATCGGCTGAGTCCGCCGTCCAAAAGAGAGCCCTTCCCACAATGCCGGTTGCCCGCTGGATCCGTCGCCTAGCGCTTGCAGGCGTGCTGCTTTGCTTCGTCGTCGTTGTACTGGGCGCGTACGTGCGCCTGAACGCGGCCGGGCTCGGCTGTCCCGACTGGCCGGGGTGTTACGGACACATCACGCCGCTGGGCGCCGAGCACAACGCCGCCGCTCAGGCCGCCTTCCCGAGCAGACCCCTGGAGGCCGGCAAAGCATGGAAGGAAATGATCCATCGCTATGCCGCCGGCACTCTCGTACTCATCATCGTGCTCATCGCGGCACTGGCGATCGTCCACCGCAAGCGGAATCTGCTCAGCGCCCCCTATGCCGTTGCACTGCTGGGGACAGTGGTGGTCCAAGCGGTACTCGGTATGCTCACCGTCACCTGGCAGCTGAAGCCCCTGATCGTCACGCTCCATTTGATTTTCGGAATGACAACGCTCGCGTTGTTGTGGTGGCTGTGGCTCTCCCTGCCGGGTCAGTCATGGGGCGGCATGGCGATGGCGGGCTCCGGCGGACGCGGCGGTGTCGCCGCAACCACGGCGGCGACGATGCGGTTCGCGCACCAACTCGCTCTGCTCGGCTTCGTCGCACTGGTAGTGCAGATCGCGCTCGGGGGTTGGACGAGCAGTAACTACGCCGCCGTTGCCTGCCCGGATTTCCCCACCTGCCAGAACTCGTGGTGGCCTCACACGGACTACCGGAATGCTTTCGTTCTGTGGCGTGGACTGGGAATCAACTACGAAGGTGGCGTGCTCGACAACCCGGCTCGGGTCGCGATCCACCTCACGCACCGGCTCGGAGCCATCGTGGCCACGCTCGCGTTGGGCCTCGTATCTGTGTTCGTCGTGTTCCAGAAGTCATTACCCGCAGCATTACCGGCAGCGTACGCCGTGCTGGGAGCGCTTGCGCTGCAGCTCACCATTGGCATCTCGATGGTGCTGCATACCTTCCCGTTACGGCTTACGACGGCTCACACGGCTGGCGCGGCACTCCTCCTGATGGCGACGCTCACCCTGGTGCGTCGAGTAAGCGCGCGATGAGTGTCTGGCGACGCTACCTGGAGTTGACGAAGCCTAAGGTCGTAGCGCTCATCGTATTCACAGCCATCGTCGGGACGCTGCTGGCGAGTCCGGGTTGGCCTCCGTTCGATGCCCTCGTGTGGGGAAATATTGGTATCGCGCTGGCTTCCGCGTGCGCGGCAACCATCAACCACGTCCTCGACCGTCGCATCGACGAGCAGATGACGCGAACCCGCGCAAGACCTCTGCCGACCGGTCAACTCACAGAACGCAACGCGCTCATCTTCGCCGCCGTGCTCGGTGTAACGGCCATGGCGATTCTCTCGTTTCTCGTCAATCTTCTGACCGCCGCGCTGACGTTCTTATCGCTTATCGGTTACGCCGTCATCTATACCGTGTGGCTGAAACGCGCGACCTCACAAAACATCGTGATCGGCGGCGCGGCGGGCGCGGCTCCGCCCGTGCTCGGCTGGGCCGCTGTAACCAACACCATCGATCCTAACGCGCTGTTGCTGTTCCTCATCATCTTCATCTGGACGCCACCGCATTTCTGGGCACTTGCGATCGCACGACGCGACGACTATGCGCGCGCAGGAATTCCAATGCTGCCGGTGACGCACGGGCTGTCCTACACACGGACGCACGTACTGCTCTACACGGTGCTGCTGTTCATTGTGACGCTCATGCCCTTCCTGACACACATGAGCGGGCTGCTTTATTTGTCCGTGGCGCTCGTGCTGAACGTCATTTTTCTTTATTACGCGCTCGTCCTGAAGATCACCGCCCGCGAGGAGTTGCCGATGCGGGTGTTCAAATTCTCGGTGACATACCTCATGTGGCTGTTCGCGGCGCTCCTGGCCGACCACTACTTGCCCACGAATCAGGTCATCGCGCCATAGGGCAGATCCCTAAGGCAGGTCGAACATCAGGATGTCGGCGTCTCGTCCGCTCTGTAGGGCGAAACGTCCGGGCCGGGTGATCTTCACGCCGTCCCCCGCGTTGAGACGCGTCTCGTTCACCGCGATCGACCCGCTCGCGACATGAGCGTACGCGCGCCTTCCTTTCGCGACTTCGAATTCGACGCGTTCGGACGCG
>DATBCZ010000535.1:0-4537 GCA_036270175.1 Steroidobacteraceae bacterium
GCTGCTTTTCGAAAAGATATTCGCGGAAACAGCCGCGTCGCTCGTGGACGCATTTGTTGCCCGCGCGCGTTCGCACCCTGGAAATGCGGGCCCATAGGTAGTGCGATGTCGGAGGAAGGTACAAAGCGATGCGTCGTGGCGTACGCCACGCGCGAGCACCAGTATCTTTGGACCGTCGATCTGCACGAGAGAGCGACCATCGCGGATGCGCTCGAAGTCGCGCGAGGCTTGGCCGCAGCTACCCTGACGACGGCTGCGACGCGCCAGGAGCTGCACGAAGTGCCCTGGGACACCGCGCCGGTGGGAATCTTCGGCGAGCCGCGAGAACGGCAGGACGTGCCGGCCGATGGCGACCGCATTGAGATCTACAGGCCGCTCCTAAGCGACCCCCGCCAGCGCCGCCGGGAGAAGGTGCGACGCGACCGGCGAGCTAAGCAGAGCTAAGTCTCTCGCGGCGACGTCGGGGTTTGCGCGTGTAGTGCTGGACGCCGGCTCGGCCGCGCTAGCGTCACGTCAGCGAGCGGCCCGCGCTGCCACGGGCCGTCGCCAGGCAATGCTCTAAATCTTCGGGAACTTCGCGATCGGCGCACCCTCGTCCGGCGCCATAGGCGGCGACGCGGGGACGTTGCTCTTCTCGAACTTGTCCACCTTTTCCTCCTTGAACCACACGATCACGTGCCGTTCTTCGGGGCGTTTGAGGCGGCCTTTCTTGAAGTAGTACAAATAGTCCCAGCGCTCCTTATTGAAAGCGTCGGGCACCATCGGCGTCCCCAGAAGGAAGCGCACCTGGCTGCGGGTCATACCCACCTGGAGCTGGTCGACGGTACGACCCTCTAGGTAATTACCCTGCTGAATATTCATGCGATAGACGCACCCTGAGAGGAGGGTGCCGGCGGCGAGGAGGCCAACGGCCATGCCGCGGGAAATCGAACGATTCAAGTGACTCTGCCTCGCTGGTCGCATGCGGGTCTAATGGGACATACTATCCGACACATAATACCTGATCGCGATACGCCGCAGCCGCGCACCGCGTGACTGCTCGCTGGAGACACCTGTGGAAGGCAAGGACCTTCGAAAAGCCGGTCTGAAGGTGACGCTGCCACGGCTGAAAATTCTCGAGATTCTCGAGAGCAGCACCACCGCACGCCATCTTTCGGCCGAAGACATCTACCGCAGCCTCCTCGATTCGAACGAGGACATCGGACTCGCCACCGTTTACCGCGTTCTGACGCAGTTCGAGGCGGCGGGCCTGGTCACGCGCCATCATTTCGAGGACGGCATGGCGGTCTTCGAGCTCAACCAGGGCACCCATCACGATCACATCGTGTGTTTGGATTGCGGCCGCGTGGAAGAGTTCGTCGATTCCGGCATTGAAGATCGCCAGAATTCAGTGGCCCAGCGGCTGGGGTTCCAGATTCGCGACCACTCGCTGATTATGTACGGCCACTGCCGGCGGAATGATTGCCCTCACCGGGGGAAGAAGAACAGTTAGTGGTCCAAGGGGGCGGTGGACCTACCGCCGCTTCGCCACCGCCGGTTTCGGCTGCTTTTGGGTTTCCCCCGTCGCGGTGTCCGAGGCGACTTTGAGCATCTCTTTCGCGTGCTCACGTGCCTTCGCGGTGACCTCGACGCCGCCGAGCATGCGTGCGATCTCTTCGACGCGATCGCCTGCGGACAGATCCGTGAGGGAGGTCCGCGTCGTGCGCCCGTCTGTCAGCTTCGCGACCCGAAGGTGGTGATGTCCTTGCGAGGCGACCTGCGGTAGATGCGTTACGCACAACACCTGCCCGCGGGCGCCGAGAGCCCGAAGCTCTTTTCCAACGATTTCTGCGATGGCGCCGCCGATGCCGGAGTCGACCTCATCGAACACCATGCAGCGAGTTTCACGCGCGGCGCACGACACCTGCACGGCCAGAGAGAGGCGTGACAACTCACCGCCGGAAGCGACCTTCGACAGCGCGCGCAACGGTTGCCCCGGGTTGGCCGTGACCTTGAAGTCGATCTGATCGATGCCGTGTTGCGCAGGGTCGGCGTTGCCGTCCTGGGTGACGTCGACCTGAAACCGTCCCCCCGCCATCCCCAGAGTTTGCATACGGTTGGTAATGTCCTTGGCCAGAGCGCGGCCCGAGGTTACGCGCCGAGCGGAGAGCTGTTGCGCTTGCGCGCGATAGCTTTCGAGCGCTGCGGTCAGGTCCCTCCGCAACACAGCCAGATCGAGCTCGGCGCGTTCCAGTCCTTCTAGTTCCTTCGAGAGCTGCGCCGCGCGCTCCACCAGGCCGTCCGGCGTCACGCGATTTTTCCGCGCGAGCTCTTCTATAGCCGAGAGGCGTTTCTCAACCTCGTCCTGTCGGGCGGAATCAACATCAAGAGTCTCGCGGTAGTGCTCCAACGCACGTGCGGCCTCCATGATCTGAATCGACGCTTCCTCGAGAGTCGGCACGATGGCAGCGAGCTTCGCATCTACCGACGCCAGACCTCGCAGCACCCCCAACGCACGACTCACGCCGGCATGTGCGCTTCCGTCTTCGCGCTCGAAAAGAGTCAGTAGGGCGAGCTGCGCGCCTTCCGCGAGGCGCCCACGGTTCGACAGTCGGGCACGCTCTTCCATGAGGCTCGTTACTTCGCCTTCCTTCAGCTGCAGGGCATTCAGCTCCTGTGCCTGGTATCGCAGCAACTCGAGTTTGGCGTCGCGATCGCGTGCTTTGGTCTCGAGATCCAGCGTCCTGTTGAGGATCTCGAGCCAGACGCGGTGAGCGATTCCCACCTGCGCTACCAGGGTCTCATGCTTCCCGTAACCGTCCAGCAGTTCGCGCTGTGCGGCCGTGCGCATGAGCGATTGGAATTCGTGCTGCCCGTGAATGTCGATGAGGATGTTTCCCGCCTCGCGTAGCAACTGCACCGGCACCGTTTGTCCGTTGAGGTACGCGCGCGAACGTCCATCTGCGGAGACGACGCGTCGGATGACGAGGTCCTCACCGCCGCCGAGCGACTGCTCTTCGAGCCACTGCTTCAGTTCGCGCGGCGCCTGCGCGAGGTCGAATGTCCCGGCAATCTCAGCGCGCTCCGACCCGTGGCGAACCACTTCGGCGCCCGCACGGCCTCCCGCTAGAAGTTGTAGCGCGTCGACGAGAATGGACTTGCCGGCGCCGGTTTCGCCGGTGAGCACCGTCAGTCCAGGGCGCAACTCGAGCTCGATCGCATCGATGATGGCGAAGTCGCGAATCTGCAGATGAGTGAGCATTGGTTTCCTTCAGCGCTGTCCGGGCAACCGGTCCGCCCGTCGTTGCCAGGAGTCTGTCAGGCTCTTGGTCAACGCTCGACGCTACCGCGTCCCCAATGAAGCTTGGAACGCAACAACCTGTAATAGTCGTGACCAGGCGGGTGCAACAGGGTGATGCGCTCATTGGCCGCCTTTACCTGCAGTCGATCGCCTTGCTCGATGCAGCCGAACACCCGGCCGTCGCAGGTGAGTTCCGCGCGCGTCTCCGGATATTCGAGCAGCTCCACCTCGACCACCGAGCGTCCCGACACCACGATGGGGCGGTCGGACAATGTGTGAGGGCAGATCGGCGCCATCACCATGACATCGAGCTGCGGCTCGATGATCGGTCCGCCACAAGACAACGTGTATGCGGTCGACCCGGTTGCGGTCGATACAATAATACCGTCGCCGGCGTGCGTGTTGACATATCTCCCGTTGACCCGCGTCTCAAAATCGAGCATTCGACCGGTGGTCAGCTTTTGCATAACGACATCGTTGAGGGCCAGGCCCTCCGCGGTGGTGCCGTTTGTCTTGTAAAGGCAGGCGGCCAGGAGAGGCCGCTCGTCGGCCTCCAGACGCCCATCGATAGCGTCGTCGACGCAGCCGATCATGTCCTGCGGGAGGACGTCGGTCAGAAACCCCAGGCGCCCGCGGTTTATCCCGAGCAGAGGGACCCTGTCTCGGGCGACGAGCCCTGCGGCGTAGAGCAGCGTGCCGTCGCCCCCGATTGCGATTATCAGGTCGATGCGCTTCCCGATCTCGCTCTCGGGCACCCGCACCACGCCGCTCACCTCGGTGGCGAAAACAGCGTCTTCGCTCACCAGGACCTGAATCTGGCGCTCTTTGAGATGGGTGAGCAGCGTATTCACGGATTCCGCGACCCGCGGATCCACAAATCTGCCGACCAATGCGCATGCCCGGACGGGGAAAGTCATCGGGAATCTCGATTAAACCTCGCGGCCGTGCGAGGCGGCGCCTTTTTAGCAGGCGGGCTCACGGACCTCAAGGAACCCTCTGCGGTGACCGCCCGCCTTCGCAGAGCTGGCTGTCAAATGACGCTAACGCGCGACGCGCAGCGAGCAGAGGCCGAACGAAGGGGCCCTAAACGCCCCGCACTGGCTTTTTCTACTCGGCATGTGCATTGTGCGCCTCAGGGTGGTATGCATGGTGAGTATGGCGCACGAAAGTCGGGAAGAAGCGCTGAGCGAGCGGGCTCAACACCTTCTGCGGATCCTCATAGAAACCTACATCCGGGACGGCCAGCCTGTCGGTTCC
>DATBCZ010000536.1:0-2913 GCA_036270175.1 Steroidobacteraceae bacterium
GCGCGCACCAGCGTCATGACGCGGTACATTTTGAGCAACTCGTCGGTGTCGCTGGCGAGGGGTGGCGCGCCGGCCGCGAGACTGCCCGCTGCATCCAGAAACTGGCAGTACTTGATCTCGAACTCGGCAACCGTCTTCAACCCAATTCCCCCTCCCGGGGCCACCCCGTGAGCGGGGCGGATTATACATTAGCCACCCCTTTGCCCTCTTTTGGGGAGAGCGGCCGGGGAGCGGGGCGGGGTAGAGCGCCCATTCGGGGCCGTTTGCGCGGGTGCGTAACACGGGCGCGGTACAATTCGACCATGCAAGTTGAGACCCGAGGCGCCCCACAGGAGACCTCGTCCCCGTTCAAGCTCGAATATGACCCCGCGCTGCCGATCACGGCACATCGCGCGGAAGTCATCGAGGCCATCCGCCGCAATCCCGCCATCGTTCTTTGCGGGGCCACGGGGTCGGGCAAGTCGACGCAGCTGCCCAAGCTCTGTATCGAGGCCGGACGTGGCGTGGCCGGTATGATCGGGCACACGCAACCTCGACGTATCGCGGCGCGCGCGCTGGCGAACCGCCTCGCCGAGGAGACCGGAACCACGGTGGGAGGCGCCATCGGCTACAAGGTGCGCTTCAATGATCGCACCGGCCCTGATTGCCGCATCAAGCTGATGACAGACGGCATTCTCCTCAAGGAGCTGGAGAGCGATCGCAAGCTGCGTCGCTATGACACCCTGATCATCGACGAGGCGCACGAGCGTAGTCTCAACATCGACCTTCTGCTGGGGGTGCTCAAGCAGTTGCTGCCACAGCGGCCGGATCTACGGTTGATCGTCACGTCGGCCACTATCGATCCCGCTAGGTTCGCGGCGTTCTTTGGCACGGGCGGCCAGTCCGTGCCCATCATCGAAGTGTCCGGACGTAGTTACCCCGTCGAAATTCGCTATCGCCCGCTCAGCACGCCGCGCGATGAAGAGCAGAACGACGAGGATGTGGCGGACGCCGCCGAACTCTCTCTGCCCGAGGGCATCATCGAGGCTGTGCGCGACCTCGATGCGCCCGGACGTGGCAACGCGTTCGGACAGGGCTCGCGTGGCGACGTCCTCGTTTTTCTGCCGGGTGAAAAGCACATTCGTGAGGCGGCGGACGCGCTGGCGGAGGCGCGCTTGCCCAACACGGAGGTGTTGCCGCTATTCGCGCGTTTATCCGGAGCCGACCAGGAGCGCATTTTTAAGCGTCACGGCCAACGACGCATCGTCCTCGCCACTAACGTCGCCGAAACGTCTCTAACAGTGCCGGGGATCCGGTTCGTCATCGATTCGGGGTTGGCGCGAATCAGCCGTTACAGCGTACGTGGCAAGGTGCAACGCCTGCCCATCGAGCGCGTGTCGAAAGCGAGCGCCGACCAGCGTAAGGGTCGCTGCGGTCGAGAGGCGGAGGGAATCTGCATTCGCCTCTACTCCGAGGAGGACTTCGCGCTACGGGAGGATTTCACACCTCCAGAAGTCCTGCGGACGAACCTCGCGAGCGTGATCCTGCGTATGGCGACTCTCGGGCTCGGCGATCCCGAGAGCTTTCCGTTTCTAGATCCTCCGGACACGCGGCTCGTGAACGATGGCGTGCGGCTCCTGCAGGAGCTCAAGGCTATGGACGACGAGCGGCGCGTCACCAGCCTGGGTCAACAGATCGCGGGTATTCCCGTGGATCCACGGCTGGGGCGAATGCTACTCGCGGCGTCCCGCCAGCGCTGCCTCACCGAAATGCTCGTCGTCGCTTCCTTCCTGGAGGGACAGGATCCCCGTGAGCGGCCTTCGGATGCGCAACAGGCGGCGAGTGAGAAGCACGCGCTGTTCGCGGATCCGCGGTCGGATTTCATCGCGGTGTTGAATATCTGGCGCGCTTATAACGAGCAGTCGGCGGCATTGTCGCGGAACCAATTGCGGAAGTGGTGCAAGGAGCACTTCCTGTCCTACCTGCGTATCCGCGAGTGGCAGGATTTGCACTCGCAGTTGAATCAGAGCCTGGCGGAATTGAAGCTGCGGCCGAACCAGGTAGCGGCGAGTTACACGGATCTGCACCAGGCGATTCTTACGGGTTTTCTGGGCTCGATCGGCGAGCTCGATGAGAGGCGTGAGTACAACGGGCCGCGGGGAATGCGGTTTGTCGTTGCACCGGGTACGCCGCTGGCGTCGAAGCCGCCGCGATGGATTGTTGCCGGGAGCATTGTTGAGACCACACGCCTGTACGCGCGTATGGTCGCCGCGGTTGATCCGGGGTGGATCGAGGCTGCGGGGGCGCATCTGTTGAAGCGCAGTTATAGCGAGCCGCATTGGGAGGCTTCGCGCGGGTATGTTTCTGCGTACGAGTCCGTCGCGCTTTATGGGCTGACGCTCGCTTCGCGGCGTCGAATCAACTATGGGGCCATTGCGCCGGCTGAGGCGCGCGACATGTTTATTCGGGAGGCGTTGGTTGAGACGCCGGTGGATGAGCGGGCGTTGGTGGATGACTATGTGGTGGCGGGGGGTGGCGGCGGAGGTCGTGGAGGCGGCGGAGCGAGAGGGGCCGGTGATGGTGTTGGCGAGGCGTTGACGGCTGCGGATCTTAACGCTGCGATGGCGGAGCGGGCTGCGGCTAATTCGGCGCGCCGTGGGCAGATTGCGGCGGGCCGCGGGGAAGCCGCGGGTCGTGGCGAGGCCGCAGGTCCTGGGCTGAGCGCGGGTCGCAACACCGCGGCAGGGGAGCAATCAGCGACCAACACGGCAGGTGGCGGACAAGGCGCTTCGAATTCGCGCCACCGCGAGCGTGCGAGCGTCCAGGGTGAGTTCCTCCAGGCCAACCGGGCTCTGCGCGCCGAGATCGAGGGTCTCGAGGCCAAGATCCGCCGGCGTGACGTCGTCGTCGACGAGGAGCACCAGGTTGATTTCT
>DATBCZ010000537.1:0-4638 GCA_036270175.1 Steroidobacteraceae bacterium
AGTCGCGCTTGTCCTTACCGAGAAAGACATCCTTGAACTGCACCATCCCCGCGTTCGTGAACAGCAGGGTCGGGTCGTTTCCGGGCACGAGGGGGCTGGACGGCACCACCGAGTGGCCACGCTCGCGAAAGAATTCCAGGAAGGCACTGCGAACGTCCGCAGCCTTCGAATAAGAAGCTGTGCTCAATTTTATGAATCCGGGTCGAAATCGGCGCCAGTGGCCGCTCGGATATGATCCGATGAAAAGCCACGATACTGCAAAAAGCGCGCTTGGCGCGTCTTTTCAGTCCACTCTGCGGGGGGTTCGGCGCCGAATTTACGGATCCGGATCGCCCGCGCCAGCCCCCGCCAGTCCGGTCCGGTCGCCAGGGCCGCCTCGACCAGGTCAGCCGCCACCCCCATGGAGCGCAGATCAGCGCCAATCCGCACAGGCCCGTGGCCCCGCCCGGAGTGGTAGGCAACATAATTTTCAGCGTAGCGGGCGTCATCGAGCATTCGTGCCTCGATGAGATCCGCGACCACGGCAGCCGCCACGGCAGCGTCGTAGCCCTGCGATCCAAGTTTCTGGACCAGCTCGCCGCTGGCGAAATCGCGCCGTGCCAACAAGGCCACGGCGTCCATACGTGCCGCCTCGGGATCCCGGGCCTTGGCTAAAGCCTTCTCGGGATCACCCGGGCGCCGTCGCCGTAACGTACCCATGAGCGCATGCCGCCTAGTGCATCAAGAGCCTCGTCGCTGACTCAGGCGACGCCCGCCTGGTCTCCATCCCTGCGAGGCACCACCTTCGGTGGCAACAACTTGGCGCGAACCTGGTCTTCGATCTCGCGGGCCATTTCCTTATTGCCCTGCAGGAAGGTACGGACGTTGTCCTTGCCCTGCCCGATGCGGTTGCCCTTGTAGGAGTACCACGCACCGGACTTGTCGATGATGCCCTGGGCGCTGGCGAGCTCGATGATCTCGCCTTCGCGGGAAATCCCCTGTCCGTACATGATCTCGAACTCAGCCTCGCGGAACGGCGGAGCAACTTTGTTCTTCACCACTTTTACGCGCGTCATGTTGCCGGTCACTTCCTCGCCATTCTTGATGGCGCCGATGCGACGGATGTCGAGACGCACGGAGGCGTAGAACTTCAACGCGTTACCACCGGTCGTGGTTTCCGGGCTACCAAACATAACGCCGATCTTCATACGGATCTGGTTGATGAAGATGACGATGGTGTTCGAGCGCTTGATGTTGCACGTGAGCTTGCGCAATGCCTGCGACATGAGACGTGCATGCAGACCAACTTGCATCTCGCCCATCTCACCCTCGATCTCCGCCTTCGGCGTAAGCGCGGCGACGGAGTCGATGACGACAATATCCACGGCGCTCGAGCGCACGAGCATGTCGGTGATCTCGAGCGCCTGCTCTCCCGTGTCGGGCTGCGACACCAGCAGATCATTGATGTTCACGCCGAGTTTCTCGGCATAAACCGGGTCGAGCGCGTGTTCCGCGTCGACGAAAGCCGCCGTACCGCCATTACGCTGCACTTCCGCGATCACCTGCAGAGTGAGCGTGGTTTTACCCGACGATTCCGGCCCGTAGATCTCAACGACCCGACCTTTCGGCAGACCGCCTATTCCCAGGGCGATGTCGAGGCCGAGCGAGCCGGTGGAAATCGCCTCCACGTCATAGGACGCCGCGGCATCACCGAGGCGCATCACCGAGCCTTTGCCGAATTGCTTTTCGATCTGGCCCAGTGCGGCGCTCAGAGCTTTTTTGCGGTTATCTTCCATCTCGTGCTTCCCGTCAGTGTCGGTGGGGAGGGGCTGTTTTGAAGGCGCTCATTATCTCACAAGAAATCGCGACTGGAACGCTCACGGCGCGCGAGTTTTGATGTTATTTCAGTGATTTCTCAGCATATCCAGTGCGGCGAAATTGATAGCACTGTATAGCACTCGTCGTCGCCAGTTGACGGCCCGCCCCACTTGAGGCAATAACTGTCTGGTTCGCATCAAAAAAGGCCAGGGAGCGCGAGTGCTGTGAATACCTTCGTTCGTCTGATGCCGGTCCTCTTCGCCTGTGTCGCCACGCAGGTCATCGCGGGAGATCCCCCCACACCCAAGGCGGTCGACCCGGATAAGCCCGCGGCATCATCCGTCGCGGTCAGTACAGATAGCGCAGCGGCGACAAATCCCGCGCAGGCCAAAGCTGACCCTGGGACGACCGCGCCGGCGGCCGCCAAGCCGGAGAGGCTGGTGCTGGAAGACAAAACCCTGACGAACGCCGAGGTGAGCCAGATACTCGCGCAGGGTTACCGTCCCCAGAAGGGCCGGGGCGATGACGTGCTGTACTGCCGCAGCGAGCAGCCAACAGGCACGCGTTTCCCCCAGAAGGTCTGCAAGACCGCGGATCAGATCAAGGCACTGACCCGAGAAAGCAAGGACATGGCGGCGCGACAGCAAATGCCGAGCGGAAATCCCGCCGGCAAGTGATTTGCGACCGACCGATCATTGCGGTCCAGGTCCAGGCAGGTCCCAGCCGGCGCCGAGCGCCTTATAGACGGCAATCAACGATGTCGCCTCGTCCGTCCGGCTCTGGGAAAACACGAGCTCCGCGCTCAGTGCGGTACGCTCAGCGTCGAGCACCTCGAGGAAATCCACCAAGCCGCCTTCGAATCGCTTGCGGGCCAGGTCGGAGGCTTTATCGCTGGCGGCCGCCGCGGCGGCCAGCGACTCACGATGCGACTGTGAGCGGCCATAGCTGACGAGCGCGCCCTCCGTATCCTCCAGCGCATTCAATACTGCGCCCTCGTAGCTCGAAAGTGCCGCATCGGTCTCGGCCCGCGCCGTGCTGATGCGTGCGCGCACCCTGCCGAGATCGAACGCCGCCCACGAGATGCCCGGGCCTACCGAGAAAAAGCGCGCGTCGCCGTGCCCGAAATCCCCGAACGTGGGCGCGAGATAGCCGAAGCTTCCGGTAAGGGTAACCTTGGGAAACAGGTCGCCCACGGCAACGCCGACGCGCGCCGTCGCGCCCGCGAGGCGCCGTTCTGCAATCCGGATGTCGGGCCGCCGCCTGAGCAGCAGCTCCGGCGTGCCGATCGAGTTCAAGGGCGGAAGATTGGGCGCGGGCTGCGGCTGCAACCGCTCGTTCAATGCCACCGGCTGGCGGCCGGTCAGGACGCTGATCCGATACATCGTCGTGGCAATCAACGCTTCCAGCGTGGGAATCGAGGCCAGCGTGGTACGCCACTGCGCCTCGGCGCGCGCGGTGTCGAGTTCGTTGCCCCTGCCCGCCTCCAGGCGCACCCGGGTGAGTTTCAGTGTGTTGAGTTGATTGTCGGCATTGCGCTCCGTGAGAGCCAGCTGATCCTGCAGGCCGCGCAGCACGAAGTAGTCGCGCGCGACTTCGGCGATGACGCTCACCCGGGCATCCTGCAGAGTAGCGGTCGCCGCGCCGACATCGGCGCGCGCCGCCTCCACGTTACGCCTCACCCGGCCGAACAGATCGAGCTCCCACAGGCCGTCAAAGCCGGCATCGGCCGTGTCGAACTCACGATCATGTCGATCGACACCCGGCAATTGTTGTCGGGCGTAGAGGTTGTGCGTGTAGGCGCCGGAGAAGGTTACGGTCGGAAACTGATCGAATCCGGCCAGACGCCTGGCGGCCCGCGCCGCGCGCAGGTTGGCCGCGGCCGTGGCGAGATCTGTGTTATGGCCGACCGCGTCGTCGACGAGGCTATTGAGCAATGGGTCGGCGAAGCTCGTCCAATACTGTTCCAGCGCCTGGCCTTCGGCGAGACCGGGCTGCCCGGCGTTCGTGTAGTGCGCGTCGACTGGAGTCGCCGGCCGATGATAGTCGGGCCCCACGGCACACCCGGCGAGAACGAGAAGAGCCGCGCCCGATGTTGCCACCAAGTGCTGCACGACGTTTCTGCAGGGGCTGCGCACCCCCTTTCTGCTGGCGCTACGCACGGGGCGGCTCCTCCGCCGTCGTGAGCGTAGGCCTGGCCGATGTCGGTGCCGCCGCGGAGCCCGGATCCTCATCCGGATGTTTCTGCACAGCCTTTTCGATGGTCACGAAAAACACCGGCGTCAAAAACAATCCGAACAGCGTCACGCCCAGCATGCCCGAGAACACGGCGATACCGATCGCCTGACGCATCTCACTACCGGCGCCGACCGCTGTTACGAGAGGCACCACGCCCATGATGAACGCAAACGATGTCATCAGGATGGGACGCAGACGCAGGCGGCAGGCTTCGATCGCGGCCTCGATGGGCGGCAAGCCACGCTCGACACCATCACGCGCGAATTCAACGATCAGAATGGCGTTCTTACACGCCAACCCCACCAATACGATGAAGCCGATCTGGGTCAGCACGTTGTTGTCCGAGCCCTTCAAAAACACACCCAACATGGCGAACAGCAGGCACATGGGTACGATGAGAATGACCGCCAGCGGCAGCCCCCAGCTCTCGTACTGCGCGGAAAGAATCAGGAAGACCAACATGACGCAGATGGGAAACACGAACAGGGCCGTATCGCCGGCGCTCTTCTGTTGGAAAGTCAGGTCCGTCCACTCGTAACCGAAGCCGTTCGGCAATGTCTCATTCAGGACGCGCTCCATGGCCGCGGTGGCCTGGCCCGAGGAGAT
>DATBCZ010000538.1:0-4315 GCA_036270175.1 Steroidobacteraceae bacterium
CGAGCTACTGCGCCGCGACCATGAGAAAACCACCGCGGCGTTGAATGCCCTGCGCAGCGACACCCTGTCGCTCGATCAGATTCAAACGCGCGCGCGCAGCATCTACGCGCAGCTGTACCACGACAATGAATCATTCATGAATTGGACCGAGGCACGCATGCTGGCGGCCCGGGATACGAAATTCCGCGCAAAGTTGAACGCGCTGCTGACCGAGAAGCGCGGCCAGATCGCAGAATTCATCGAATACTTTCACGAGCGCGCTGGCGCACCCGCGCAGGTGCCACCTGCGGCAATGGCGATGGGTTTCATGAGCCTGGTGGAAGGAGTGAAGCTGTCCATGCTGTCGAGCCCGACTGACATGACACCCGAAGCCGCCGAGGCAGTGCTAACCCTGTTCGTCGACTCGATCATGCAGTTGGCCCGGATCCAGGGCGAAGGGCGCACGGCCAAGACCTGACAGGCGACAACGCTCCCACGGCGTGCCCCGGCCGCCACAGCCATCGCCGGACGCGCGCCCGCGGCCCTATCTCCTACTTCCTCTGCAACCCCTGGTCCGCCTCACGCAACCACCCCTCCCGACCAGCCGCGTCAGGCATCGCCTGCGCGGCATCACGTGCCTTCGTGTACGCATCGCGTGCGCCGCCGGCGTCTCCCGTCTTCGAGAGCGCCTCAGCCAAGGCGAGCAGATTCGGCGGATACTGCGGCCGGAGCCCGACGGCGCGGCGGGCGGACTCCAACCCAGCGTCGGCGTCACCCGGCCCCAAAGGCCACCCCGGCGCACGGACCAACACCAACGCCCGCACGCGAGAAGGACCTGCCTGGTCGTAGTTAGGATCGACCGCATCAGCGCCACTCAACGAGTCAAGCATCGACTTCAACAGCTCACCCGCGCGTGTAGGATGCGCCCGCGCTTGAAGACCTAGCGCCACGCCCTGTCCGTAAAGGCACGCAGCAGCCTTCGGCGCCTTGGCGATACATGCATCCGCATACCCAAGAGCCTCATCCGCCAACGCACCACGAACGCGGCCGTCTGACTCGTGATCGCTACGCTGAGAATCAGCGTCGATCGCCGCCGCGAGCCCTTCGACCGACGTGGGCGCACCGCTCGGAAGCGGTCCCGGAGCAGTGGTCCGGCGCGGCAAAGAGCATGCAGCAAGCAGCAGCACCACAGCAATGCACGCCGCAAACCCCACGACGCCACTCCCGCGTCCCACACCCACCTACTTCGCAGGCAACTGCGGCATAACAAACCCCTGCAACCGCAACTGACTCAACACGTCACCCGCCTCACCACCGTGCCCCATCTTCAGAAGCCCGGCCTGAAGCACCTTCGCGCGCGCCGCAGGTACCCGCGAGTCCACGACCACAATGAGAGCAACCGGCAACGGCGCCGATTGAATCACCGTCTTGAGATCGCTGGCGAAAGGCAAACCTGGAAGCGCCGTCGCCTGCGCCTGATCGAGCAACGCAACCGAGTGTTCCCCGCCGGCAACCCGTCGCAAGGCACTGAGTATCTGCCCCGTAGATTGAATCTTTACGTCTGCAGGGAGCGTCCAGGCAGCGAGCGCCGAATGACGCACGAATTCCGGCGCATATCCCGCGACACTCAATATGGTGTATCCCCCGAGCGCAGCCGCCCCCGTGACACCCCCATTCTTCGCGACCAGCGTCCACTTCTGCTGCGTACCCGCCCCCGCGACATCAGCCTGCACAAGCGGCGACAGGTGTAGCTGCGCCCCATGCTCAACAAAAAACGGATAGGGCACAAACGCCAGTACGGCATCCGCAGTAGCGAGTTTCGCCAGGCTCCCCTCGTCGGTGGGGTCGTAAATTGCTGCCAGGCTTCCCGCAGGCCAACCGGCCGCCTTGACGGCTGCCCCGGCAAATTGATCGACGAAAGGCTGTGCATCGCCAGCACCCCCCGGGTAACCGGGGGCACAGAACACCAGGGTCGCAACCGTTGCAGCTAATAGTGTGGTCATAGCTTTAGGCTATCATTCCGGCGCGCCGGTAGCCCAGGCGCCTGTGCGCGCATCCCTTGATCGAGTGTGACCCTTGCTCATGCATCAAATTTTCCTCGGCGTGTTGCGCGCGCGGCTCTGGATCGTCGGCGCGTTCGTGCTCCTGACCGCAGCGGGTATCTACGGTGCCGTGCGATTGCCTACCGATTCGGCGATCGACCGCCTTATCGTTCCCGACGATCCGGTGGCGCGCGCCACCGCCGAATTCGAACGCGTGTTTCCCGAAGGGGACCAGGCGCTGCTCATGCTCGAGGCACCGGACCCCTTGAGTCCCGACACGCTGCGCGCCACAGATCACCTCGAGCGCGAACTCTCGAAGATTGCCCACGTCGAGCCTCACAGCCTCCTTACTCTCTTCAGCCACGGTACCCAGACAGGAGAGATCACCGACAGTCAGGCCCAGCAACTGCGCAAGTTCGCGACAGGCACGAAGCTGTTCCGCAGGGCGGGCCTCCTCGGCGACAATTACATCGGCATCGCCCTGGAACTGCGCGTGAATTCGCCCGCCGAGCGCAACACCGTACTGGCCGCGATCGATGCGCTCGTCCTGCCACTCGATAAGGCCGGAAAACCCTTCACCGCCGTCCGCCGCGTCGGCTCGCCCTGGCTCGACGCCTGGCTCGAGAGTCAAACGGGCTCAGCCACGAAGCGTTCCATGCCGCTCTTCGGCATTTTTCTGATGACCCTCGTGGTCCTCGTGTACCGCTCCTGGCGCGTCCTGCTGGCGATCATTCTCACTCTGGGCGCCGTTGTCGCGATGGCGGTGGGACAGGCCTATCTCTTCGGTTGGACAAACACCGTCGTCTCGGCCCTCGTGCCGCTGACCGTAATGGTCACTACGACAGCCACACTCGTCTACCTTCACTCCCGGTTCATGGAGCCGGACGACGCGCCGACCCTGCTCGAGCACCACGCGCGCGCGCTTACCAACAAGTTCCTGCCCAGCACCGCCTCCATGTTCGCGACCGCAGTGGGTTTCGCGGCGCTCGCGGTTTCGGATATCCGCCCGGTACGCGAAATGGGCGTCTGGACCGCCTGCGGGTTGGTCATTGCCTGGGTGGGTTGTTTCACGTTGTTTCCCGCTCTCCAATCCCTGTTGAAGACACCCGTGCGCACCGAGCGCGCCTCGGCCGGCACTGTGTTTCCGCGCTTTGTCGACTTCCTGGTCCCGGCAACCGACCGGTATCGCTGGCTGTTCGTGGTCGGCGCGCTGCTGCTGATGCTCTGCGGAGCCGCCGCATTGTTTGGAATTCCGGGCAAGATACCCCCCCTCTCGCTCGAAACCGACGCGCTCACCTACGTCAATCCGAAAGAGCGCGTAGCGCAGGACACCCGCCGTTTCCAGGACTCGAACGGCCTCGATGTAATGGATTTATGGGTGCAAACACCGCCGGGCCACGCGTTGGACCCGGATTTCCTGCGTGCCATCTACCTGTTGACCCAACGCCTCGAAAAGAGCCCGGGTATTACCGCCGTCGACGGTCCGACATCGGTGCTCACCTGGGAACGCTACATTGAATCCGGTTCGGATCAACTCCCGACAGACGCGGCTGCGTGGCCGAAGCTCGCCGAGGACCTGGAGCAGATCACCCTGACGGAGCCGGGCGCGCGCTCCTACATCGACGTCAAGGATCTGGCGAGCGTGCGTCTCGACATCCGCGGCCGCGGTGAATACTTCGGCCGGCACGGCTCGATCGAGGCCTTCCTCAAAAAGACCTGGGCTGAAGTGCAAGCTTCCGAGCCTGCCCTGCGCGAGGCGCGGGGCAGGCTCGTCGGCAAGGGGGTCGTTTCCGGAGAGATTACGACCCGACTGCTCCCCACACTGACCGAAAGCTTCGCACTCACGGCGAGTGTGATCTTCACGGCGTTCCTGTTGGTGTTCCGCAGCCCCTCGGCGCGCCTGATGACCATGATTCCCTCGGTATTCGCAATCCTGTCCGTGTTCATCGTCATGCGGATCGCGGGCATTCCACTCAACATCGCCACGATTCTCATCGGCTCGACCGTACTGGGGGCCACCGAGAACGACCAGATACACTTCTTCTATCACTATCACGAAGGGCTAGTGAACGGCTCGACCGCCACGGCCCTGCGACACGCGATGTTGATAGCCGGCCGCCCCATCCTGTTCGCCACTCTCATCAACGCGAGTGGCTTTCTGGCGCTGGCGCTCTCGGACCTGCCGCCGATGCGCCAGTTCGGGATCGTCTCTTCCTCGGCGTTCGTTCTCGCGCTGCTCGCCGATTTCACCGCTTTGCCAGGGGCGCTGTGGATCCTGAGCCGTAACAAGCGCA
>DATBCZ010000539.1:0-7737 GCA_036270175.1 Steroidobacteraceae bacterium
GATGACATGGCCACTCTCGCACGCCGCAAGCTCATAGGTTCCGCCGCGCTACGACAACGCGCGGAGGAAGCATTGAGAGGCTACGTGGGTGAGACTACTCGCGTGCAGGGCTCGATCGAGTTAGCGGTACGGATCGTCGCCGATATCGAAGCGCACCGCAGGAAAGGTCCCGCGAAACATCACAGAACAACCAGCTGATAGTTATAAGGACGCCGTCACCACCACCGCCGGCTCGACAACCACCTCGTCGCAATTCTCCTCCGCCCCACCCCGATCGATCACCAGAAAGTGGCAGGTTTTCCCCAGCGCCAGCAACGCGTGATGCCAAGTGTTACGCCGATAGCTGACACCCTGGTTCCCCGCCGCCCGAAACGCACGGATCCGGCTCGCCCAGGGCGAACTACCAGCCTCGGCGACCACCACCAGAAAGGGCAACCCATCGAGCGGATAAAACGCCTGACTCGAAAGCGGATGGCGCTCGAGCCCCCTCACGTGAAACGGTAAGGGACGCGGAGTAGCCTTGAAGATGCTAAGCAGTGGCCGCCCGCCGTTCGCAAGAACATCCACCGGTGCAAGATCATCGAAGCGTTGCGAAGTCCCCTCATTGATGAGGCGCGGTGCGTGACCCGCCGTTTCAATGACCTCACCGAACGGCGCAAAGGCAGCGGCTGTGAGCGGCACGGCTTCGAGAACGACCGAGCTCACGTGCGCACCTCAGGCCTTTTCCGGTTGCCCAAACAACCTGACACGACTCAAACCTCCATCGGGATGGATGTTCACCCGCACGTGTGAGACGGGACCGATATCGCGCAGCACCGCCTGAAACCGGTGCTCACTGTCCGCTTTCAGAAACTGCGGCTCCAGGAGCGACTGCCAGTACAGCGACTGACTGACCACGTGGCCGTCCCACTCGCCGCGCAGCAACGACCCTTGGAGCGAAACCTGGTGCGGGAAATTCCCTTTGAAATGCGCGGTGTCGACGTCGACGTGCCGAATTCTGCCGCGGTGTCCCAACTGCACTATCACCCAGTCGTAACCCGGCTCGCGTCGCCGGCGGGTTTCCCAGCCATCGGCCATGCTCGCCCCGCGCCCGGGTAGCAGCACGTTATGCATGGATCCGTAGTGCTCATCGCTACAGGCGAGCACCCGGCCGCCGTGTAGCGCGGCTGCGAGATCGACAGGACCGCCCGTCGCCGCACCATTCCAATCGAAGTGCACGGCACCATAGGCGCGGAACCGCGCCACTCCACCGTCAGGAAAAATGTTGAGTTTCAGGTGAGTCCATACAACACTCGACTGCACCCGAAAAAAGTTGGGCTGATTCCCGGCAAGCGGCGACTGCGGGAGCAGGACGGTCCACTGCGTGTTGGCGTTGGGCTCGCCATCGACCCGGCATGCCTGCACCGACGCAAACGGGGGATAGTTGCCCGTGAAGTAGCGCGTATCGATATCGAATGCGGCCAGAGTGGACGGCGCCGCCAGCTTTACGATGCAATGATCGTGGCCGTCATCGCGCCGCCGTCGCGACTCCCAGCCATCCATCCATTTGCCGTTCTCATCGTAAACGCCAGCCCGCCATTCGGGCTCCGTCGATTTCAACATCCGCTCCTTGGCGGCGAAGAAATCGTCGCTGGCGGACAGCGCGACCGCGCCGAGTCGCTCGTCGGCAACGTTGATGTAGCGCTTCAACAGGTCGGAGTGTGTACTGTTATCCATGGAGACTCAACGCTTGTAGGGATGCGTCTTGATCCAATGCTGCGCGATGTCGACGCGGCGGCAGATCCAGACGCGCGGATGTTGAAGTATGTAGTCGAGAAACCGCTCGAGCGCTTCGCTACGCGCAGGTCGCCCGACGATGCGGCAGTGAAGCCCGACAGACAGCATCTTCGGTGCATTCAGGCCGTCGGGATCACCTTCCCGGTAAAGCGAGTCGAACGCCGCCTTCAGGTAGTCGAAGAACTGTGTCCCCGAATTAAAGCCCTGCGTGGTGGCAAAGCGCATGTCGTTGGTATCGAGAGTGTAAGGAACAACGAGATGTGGCACGTGGCGCGGTTGCGCGTCAGTGCCAACCTCGACGTCGGTCCAATAAGGCAAGTCGTCCGCGTATGAGTCCGAGTCGTAAAGCAGCCCGCCGTGCTCCACCACCAGGCGGCGGGTGTTGGGGCTGTCGCGTCCCGTGTACCAACCCAGCGGAGCGACGCCAAACGTATCGCGTAAAATCGCGATAGCTTCCGCCATGTGCGCGCGTTCGGTCGCCGCGTCGGCGAGTTGGTAGCTGAGCCATCGCAATCCGTGGCAGGCGATCTCATGACCCAACTCCTTGAGTGCCGCGGCGACCTCCGGATTGCGCCGAATAGCGACCGCGACCGCGAAGATCGTCAAAGGCAACTGGCGACGCTCAAAAGCGCGCAGCACACGCCAGACTCCTGCTCTCGAGCCGTACTCGTAGAGCGACTCCATACTCATGTGCCGCATCGGAAACGCCTGCGCGTTAACGATCTCCGAGAGGAAGACCTCCGACGCCGGATCGCCGTCGAGCACGGAATTCTCCGCGCCTTCTTCGTAGTTCAGCACGAACTGCACCGCTATTCGGGCGCCACCGGGCCACTGCGGGTGCGGCGGAGTGCGGCCGTATCCCACGAGGTCGCGCGGATAGTGTGGACTGCTGGACGACATATGTCGGAAGGGGTGTACCTGATCGTGTTGCTCGTGAATGTACCGCATTCGTGGCGCACATCGCGAGTTGCACCGTGTTGGGGCTTGGACGCGGCGCGCGGGTACTGGCACCATGTGTTGATGGGAATCGAGCTTCATTCGATCGATTTCGTGCCCGAGCACGAGCGTCACGGCCGTGTCCGGGATCAGGGCCCCTTCTGGTTTCTCAGCAATTTCCACTTCTTTGCCATTGCGATTGGCTTTGTCGGACCGAGTCTCGGCCTGTCGCTGGGTGAGACGGCGCTGGCGGGAGCGCTGGGAATCGTGATCGGTACGGCGTTCCAGGCGTTCCACGCCTCGCAGGGCGCCGAAATGGGTCTGCCGCAGATGATCCAGTCGCGCGCGCAATTCGGCTATCGCGGCGTGATCGTTCCCTTGGTGGCCACCCTCGTGAGCCTCGTCGGCTACAACGTGGTTTCAACTGTCCTGGTGTCGGCGGGTGCTCATGCATTGTGGGGCGTGAATCGGGGCGCGATCGCCCTTGCCATGTCGGTAGCGGCCGCAGCACTGGCCATCTGGGGCTATGACTGGTTGCACCGGGTGTTCAAAATCCTGTTCTGGATCACCCTGCCGCTGTTCTCGATCCTGAGTCTGGCCATCTTGTTTGGAAAGGCGGGCGGCACCGCCCATGTTGCGGCCGGTTTCAGCTGGGCGGCCTTTGTGACCCAGGTGGCTTCCGCGGCGAGCTTCAACATTACCGCTGCGCCCTACGTCTCTGACTATTCCCGTTACCTGCCGACCCGGACGCCGCGTGGCCAGATCATCCTCAATGTGTTTGCCGGCTCGGCGCTTTCGGCTATCTGGCTGATCGTGGTCGGTGCGTGGCTAGCGACCCACCTCGGCGTCGATGACGGTCTGCTGGCACTCAAACAGGCGGGTGATGTGCTGTGGCCGGGACTTGGCTCGATTCTGGCGGCGGTGTCGATCGCCGCGCTGGTAGCGACGGTGGGTATGAATGCCTACAGCGCCATGCTCACCTTTGTCACGACCGTGGACTCACTGCGGCCGGTGACGCCGACGCGCAGCCTGCGAGTTGTGGTAGTCGTCGGTGTGATGATTGTGTGGATCGCGGTGGCAGTTGGCTTTGGCGGTAACGCGGTCACCTACGTGAACGGCATGCTCGTCATGATGCTGTATTTCCTGATGCCCTGGACCGCGGTCAACCTGATCGATTATTTCTTTTTGCGGCGGGGCCGTTACTCGATTCCGGATCTATTCCGGCCGGACGGCCTGTACGGGTCCTGGGGGATTCGCGGTCTGTTTGCTTATGCTGTGGGCTTCATGGTCAGCGTGCCATTCTTCGTCGTGCCCAATGTCTACACAGGCCCGGTAGCCGGCCGCCTCGGCGGCGTCGATATCGGCTGGCTGGTGAGTGCTCTGGCGGCCTCGGTCACTTATCTGCTCGTGAGCCTGCGATTCAACGCTGCCGACGAGCGTGTCGTCCCCGTAGCGGCCGGGCTCGTCATGAGTCCGCAAATACCGTCTTCAGGTCCGTAACAGGCTCCTCCCGCTCGAACAGCACCAGGTCGCTCTCAATCTGGTCGAGATGCTTGAGCATTGCCGCCGCGAGTCCTTCGGCGTCCCGCCGCTCGATGAGTTTGATCAGATTTGCGTGCGCCAAGTGCGAGCAACTGCTCACGTCCGGCCGCTCATAGATAGCGGTGATGAGTGAGGAGCGCGCCATCAGCTCGCGCAGGAAGCCAACAATGACCCGATTGCCGACGATTTCCGCCAGCAGGGTGTGGAAGTCGTGCGAGGCCTTGAGCTCGAAGGCCCGATCGGTACTGCGCTCGCCCTGGCGCTCCTTCTTGATGTGATCTTTGAGGCGGCGCACGGCCGCCTCATCCGCCGTACGGACAATTTCCGGCGCCAGGGCAACTTCGATTACCCGACGGGCCGCGAAGACCTCTTTCGCTTCTTTCACCGTCGGGTAGGCGACCGCCGCGCCGCGATTGCGATGAATCGTGACCACCTTCTCGCGCGCCAGGGAGTGCAGGACCGAGCGGATCCGCATCCGGCTGACCCCGAACACCTCGCCCAACTGATCCTCGACCAGCCTGGCACCAGGCAATAGACGGTGCTCGGCAATGGCCGCGTGGATGCGGTGGTAGATATGGGTTTCGGGCGATTGCCCGGATCCGGCCGTCTCTGTCTCGATCCCTCGAGCACTCTTCCGCGGTTTTCGCATCGTCAATCGAGCCACTATTGCACTAAGGGGTCCACGACGCATCGAGAGACCGGCGTCTGCGGACCACCCATCATAACCACGGCCGTACGGAGCCCGCCAGAGAGGCACGGCCTGGGACCCCGGGGTGGCCCGGGGCGGCGGCAGAGAGCAGTTCACTTTGTCGACAAGATTGTTCACAATCGGTACATGCATTGTTCATTAACTGTGCACACGAGCGGGTACGCGCACCACGGCGTAGCGCCCGGTCGGGGAAGGCCGGCCGCCCGCAAGTGCGGCGGCCTCCGCAGCCACGTGTCCAAAAGCGTCATACAGGGCGGCGCTTCGGTTGACCGTCGCGACGCCAATATCGTAGGTTTTTCACGCATTTACGCGCATCGCGCAGCCACGGCAACGGCTCGCGCGGCTGCGCCAAACACGACACCCCTGCGCGCCTGCGTGCGGCGCGCGTCTGGTTGGCATGGAAGCTGCTTAATGGTGTGGCACGCGTCACGCCGGGCAATCCGGCGCCATCTAACAAGTCGCGATTGGGGAGCAAGTCGTATGCGTTCATTCCTCATTACCGGCGGTCTGCTCGCCGCAATTGCGGTCGTCGGCCCCGTTGCCGCGGCCGAGGCCGACTCGGCTGCCGATGGGAGCGACAATGCCGCAACCCTCGCCGAGGTGGTCGTCACCGCGAACAAGCGGGAAGAGAACACCAAGGACGTGCCTGTCAGCGTTGGCGTCCTTGACGGCCGAAGCATCGAGGCGCTTCATGTCGAAGACCTCGAAGACGTTTCCCGCATTGTGCCGGGCGTCTCCTTCGCAGCCCACAACAACGGGCCGAACGGACCCGGGCAGGACAACATCACCATTCGCGGCATCAGCTCGACGGTCGGCAATCCGACTGTCGGCATCTATATGGACGAGGTTCCGATCATCACCATCACCGGGTACGAGGGTGACGCGGAGCCCAGGCTGATCGACATCGACCGGATCGAGGTTTTGCGCGGGCCGCAAGGAACTTTGTACGGCGCGAGCTCCGAGGGTGGCACGATCCGCTTCATTACCAACCAACCGGATTCTCACGAATTCAGCGGCTGGATCCGGCAGGAAGGATCACACACACAGCATGGAGGCTATAACTACGACACCAAGGGCGTGATCAACATCCCTGTCGTCGAAGACGTCTTCGCGCTACGCATATCCGCCGAGTATGGCCGTGAGAGCGGCTACATCGATCGCTACGGGCTCGCCGGGTCACTGGCTGCGGGGACGGCTACCGCCGGCTCGCTCGTCAGGCGCGGGATCAACTCGGACGACAATGTCGCCATCAATGTGAAAGGGCTGTGGACGATTGCTCCCGACTTCACCGTCACACCTACGATTCTCTATCAGCGCACCGCGGCCGGGGACGCTTCGACGTTCATACCGGCAGTCGGTCTCTACAACACATTCAGCCAGGTGCCCGCCTCCGACACCGATTCGATGCTCCTGC
Source organism: Steroidobacteraceae bacterium (assembly GCA_036270175.1). Taxonomy (GTDB): domain Bacteria; phylum Pseudomonadota; class Gammaproteobacteria; order Steroidobacterales; family Steroidobacteraceae; genus 13-2-20CM-66-19. Next base: position 6,378 of record DATBCZ010000539.1, read on the forward strand.
CCAGCCTGACGGTCAAGAAAGGCCTGGGGTTCGCCGATCTGACCAGTATCACGAGTGATCTTAACCGTCGCGTCGAGCGCCTCGCGGACGGCACTAACTACAACTCCGCGGCCATCGCGGCGTTCTTCCTCGACACGGCCAATGTACCCCCGTATACGGCCCACCAGGCCGAGAACGACAATATCCTGGGAAACATCGCCTCACCGGTGAGCTTCACCGATCATTTCAACACCTGGACCCAGGAGTTCCGCCTGTCCTCTCCCGTCGAGCAGAAGCGCGCGAAGTGGGTCGCCGGCGCCTTCGTCGCGGACCAGGAATGGTCGCACCTGGATTACGAGACCGCGCCGGGTTTCAGCAACGCCTTTCAGAGCATCTACGGCTACAACATCAACACCGACCCGATCCTCAATCCCAGTGTCGGCACTCCGCCGTACAATCCGAACTTCTGGGACAACGACCTGGTATGGACCGTCAATGACCACAACGACGTAAAGCAATACGCCCTGTTCGGACAGGTCGACATCGACGTGCTGCCGACGTTGCATGTCGGCATCGGCGAGCGTTACGTGTGGGCGGAGGAGAAATTCACCGAAACGGGCGGCGGATTTTTCGACTTCGGCGGCGCCGGCACCACGGGTGTTCCGTACACCCAGTCCGCCCGGTTCTCGAAGTCGACCCCGAAATTCACGATCACTTACGACGTGAGCAACGACTCCAGCCTGTACGCCTCGGCGGGCGAGGGCTTTCGCCTGGGTGGAGCGACGACGCCCAATACGAATGCCGCCTGCGTCGAAGGTCTGCTGCAGTTGGGCGACACGAGCGCGCCGAAGACCTACGGTCCCGACCAGCTCTGGAGCTACGAGTTCGGCACCAAGAACCTGGTGTTCGACAAGACCCTCTCGGTCAACGCCGACGTCTATTACATCGATTGGAAGCAGATCCAGCAGACCATCACCATTCCGATCTGCGGCGGCGCGTTCAACGCCAACGTCGGCGACGCCGTCGCCTACGGCGGCGAAGTCGAGATGCACTACAAGCCGCCGTTCGTGCACGGCCTGTCGCTGGGCGTGAACTTCGGCGCCGAGCACGCCACGATCACCAGCACGAGCAACGCCCAGACGGCGGCCGTCGGCCAGAACGTGCTGTTCGTTCCGCAGTGGACCCTGTCGCTGCTGGCCGATTATTACTTCCCGATCACCTCCAGCATGAACGGCTTCGTCCGGACCGACTATGAGTTCACCGGCCGCTCGAACGGCAGCTTCCTGGTCACCGACACCAATTACTACAACCCGAGCTATTCCGTGGTGAACATGAGCTTCGGCGTCAATCTGAACGACCTGGAAGTCAGCGTGTTCGCGCG
>DATBCZ010000540.1:0-6162 GCA_036270175.1 Steroidobacteraceae bacterium
CGAAGAGGACCGCCGACCAGTGATCCGCCTCGATCCCAGCGCGGGCATTCGTGAGGTCATACGAGGGCAGCGTGTTGGTAGTGAAGGTCTCGTCGTTGCGGCTCCCCGTGTAGGTGTTGTCAGCGCGTGCGGTCAACGAGAGCTGGTCCGTCAGGCTGTGGCGGTAGGCGATCGACGCGGACATGGTCCACTTGGGCACGTCCTGGATCGGAGTCCCAGGATTGAACCCGGCGTCGATGAGGGCAGAGCTCACCAGCGCCGCATGGGAGTACGAGGTGTTGGCCGACACCACGAGATCGCGTACCACGATCGCTTTTACCTCGAGCTCGCCGCCGTAAACGTGCGCATTGCCCGCGTTAGCCGTGTAGATATAGCCGCAGGGAGACAGGGCGTTGGTCTGTTGGACCCCGATCCAGCTCTCGAAGTAAGCGGCGGCATTGATGGTGACCCGGTTGTCAGCCATCCGGAGCTTTTCGCCCAGCTCGTAACTCCACACATGGTCCGAATCGAACGAGATCGGTCCGTTCACGAATTGCGTGGTGCCGTACTCGTGCTGCAGCTCGCTTTCGCATGACAAGGGCCCAGAGGTCGGGACGGGCCCGGTGCCGCCACCAGGACGAAAACCCTTCGATGCCGTGGCATACACCAGCAGGTCCTTGTTGAAATCATACGAGAGTGAAGCCTTGGGCGTGACGCCCTGGGCCTTTTGCGTCACCGAATTCACCACCGGCGTCGCGAGCGACCCCGACTGGTTCACCGAGACCGGCGAATCGTAGTGGTAGCGCCGCAAACCCAAGGTCACGGCGAAGGGCTCCGTGATGTTGTAGGTCACTTCGCCGAATTCCGATTGCTGCAGGATCTTGTTCGGGCTGAAGTAATAAAACAGATCGTTCGAGCCGAACAGCGGCGCGCCGCCCGCGGAAGGGAAATCGATGTCCCAGAATGACTCGAAGTCCTCGTAAAAATAACCCACCAGCCATTTCAGACGCGAGTTGCCGACCGAGGCGACGCGCAGTTCCTCGGTGGTCTGGTGCGACATGTTGTTCTCGAAGGAGTACGCGGCGCCGAGTCCACCGGCCGCAGTCTCGAACGCCGGAATCTGCAGACCGGTCTCCCATGACTCCGCGGTGTCCTGGGTGAGTGGCTCGTGTCGTGTCCAGTAGGACGTCGTCGAGCTGATCTCAAATGAATCCGTATGGTACCTGGCAGTGAGGGCACCGAGCTTGAATTCGTCTTTGTAGTTCTCCGCGACATCGAAGGGCTGGTAGTGGGCGTCAGTGCCCGGGTCACTATCGATGTACGGCAAGCCGCCTGCCGTCATCTTTTGATAGAAGAACGACGGCGCGATGGTTAGCCCGTCGAAGGGCTTCACCAGGGCACTGATGCGCACTGTCGTGCGCGAGACGTCGTTGACGTCGTGGTAGTCCGTTGCAATAGGCGCGGCCAGAACATTGCCGCGTGTCGTAAACCCGTTGGTCGGGACTGGAAACGTCCCCGGCGCGGTCACAATGCGATCGATCCACCCGCTGTCGTGCGAATACGAGCCGACGATGCGCACGGCCGCCAAACCTCCGCCGAAGGGGAGATTGACCATCGCATTTTCACCGTGATCGAAACCTCCGTGATCGGTATCCGCGAAAACCAACTCCGCAGATGCGTCAAACGCATCCGGGTTGGGCGCATTCGGCACAACCTTGATGGTTCCACCCATGGAGCCCGACCCGTACAACGTGCCCTGCGGCCCGCGCAACACCTCCACGCGATTGAGATCGTAGAGCGCCGGAGAAATGACGATCTTTCCTTCGTTGGTCGCGGCGGGCGCCGTCAGCGGTGTGTCATCGTAGTAAAATCCTACGGTGGGCGAGTTGCCGCCGGTCGAGGCGACGCCGCGCATCTCGAATTCCGACATGCCCGGTCCGCTGGTCCGGAGCGATACGCCCGGAACCGACAGCAACAGAGAACTCAAGTCCGTCAGGCCGCGATCCTGGATGTCCGCCCCGGAGACGGCTGTCAGGCTGATCGGCGTGGTCTGCACGGTCGACTCGCGCTTCTCCGCAGTGACAACGACTTCTTCGAGTTGCGACGAGTCGGAGTGGGCTTGTTGCTGTGCCAGCGCCGAGGGGGCCCATCCGAGCAGAGATGACGTCGAACAACACAGTGCCACCCAGGTAAATTTATTTTGTTGCATGATGTTTTGCGTTAGTTATGGTTATTGGTGTGGCGGCCGCCTGGTAGACGACGGTGCCACGGAATAATGTCAGCTCGCACTCGAGATTCTCGAGGGCGGCCGTTGGTGCGGTCAGAGGGTCTTCGGCCCAGACCGCGATGTCGGCACTTTTGCCGGGCTCCAGCGAGCCGGCGTCGGCTTCCAGGAACAGTTGGTGCGCGGCCCAGACGGTATAGGATTTAAGGGCGTCTCCCGCACTGATCGCCTCGGCGGTACCGAAAGGTTGCGCCCCGTAGGAGCCGTGCAGGGTCTGGCGGGCGACCGAGGCCCACAGACCCAGGCGGGCAGGCAATGGAGTGACCGGGTAATCCGAGCCGCCCGCAAAGAGAATCCCCTTCCGCAGGTAGGTCTGGTAGGGATCCAGGCGCAGCGCACGCTGTGGACCGAGATTGCCCGCGTAGTTGTCACCAATCCAGTACATGAACTCGCCCTGGGTCTCCGGGTAACCCGCATCGTAGCGGCGCTGCAGGTCGGCCATCACGGCGATCGCATGATCCGTGGGAGTGTTGGCGTGGATTATAGAGTGCCGCAAACCCGGTTTGGGATTGGCTGCCAGGACTTCGGCATAGGTGTCGACGACCCAGTCCACAGCGCGATCGCCGATGGCGTGCGTTCCGATATGAATTCCCGCGTCGTGAAAGAGCCGCACGATCTGCTTGTACACGGCCGGGTCCAGCAGCGGATAGCCTTTGTTACCGGTGTCCATGTCGGTGCTGTTCTTGTGCCAATCATCGTACATCCAGGCTGTGCGGGCTCCGCCGCTGCCGTCCATGTAAATCTTGACCCCGCAAAGGACGAGGTTAGGTGCTGTGGCAGCCGGGGGCCGAGGTAGCTTCGCTGCGCGGGTCACGAGGGCTCGCGCGCCCGGGAGCGTTTGGTCGAAGTGCCAGAGAGCGCACACGTGGGCTTGCAGCTTGCCCTCTCGGGCCAGGGACTCGTACGCATCCCACTGGAGCGGCGTCAAGTCGGGGTCTTTGACGCCGGTCATGCCCTCCCGGTGCATGAGTTGCACATTGTCGAGAATGGCCTTGCGCCACTGCTCTTGGGTTGGCTCTGGAATGAGTTGCTGGACGAGGCTTTGCGCCGACTCTTTGAGGACCCCGGCCGGCGCGCCGGCCGAGTCGCGTTGGATCGTTCCCGCCGTCGGGTCGGGCGTCTTCCCGTCGATCCCTGCGAGCCGCAACGCTGCGCTGTTGGCGGCTCCGTAGTGGCCCGTCGTATGTTCCAGCCATACCGGGTTGCGGGGTGCGATGTCATCGAGGTCGGTGACCGCGATGTAGCGTTTCTCGGCCAGTTTGGCTTCATCCCATCCCGCGCCCAGCAGCCACTCGCCGGGGTGTAGCTGCGCGGCGCGTGCCGCGACCAGCCGGCGAATCTCCGCGATGCTGGCGACCGTACTGAGATCGAGCGATCTCAAGTGATTCATGCCGCCTTCAGCGAGGTGGATATGCGCGTCGATCAGGCCGGGAGTCGCTGTGCGTCCGTGGAGATCGATGACGCGGGTCGCGCTATCGGCCAGCGGGAGAATCTGCGCGTTCGTTCCCAGGGCTATCAGGCGGCCATCGCGGATGGCTAGCGCCTCGACGACGGAGTCGTGGGGGTCCTCGGTGAGGATGTGGCCACCCGTGAGGATTACATCGGCCCCGTGGCGCTGGGGTGAGGGTTTGGCGGCGGGATCAGGCGTTCCCGCGGATGCGGCGGAAGCGGTTGATGCGAGGTAGATCGATAGGATGGCACCTGTAACGGCGCTCGTTTTCTTCCAACAAACCATTGCGTGCTCGTCCGCGGTTGGGCGGATGAGTGTAGCATCAGCCAGCGCTGCACCAGTACGCGCGCGTTAGTCCTTACGCATTTTATCAAGCAGTCGCTGCGTGAGCGTTCGCCGTTGGGGCGAGAAAAGGTCCGCACAGGCACGCATATAGGGGCCCAACTGCCGCTTTGCGTAGGTGAGATAACCTACCTCACGCAACTCGCTCAATGTCTGGTGGTAATGCTCGAGTATCGCTGCCGAAAAGAGCTTGCCGGTATGTGCCGCGCCGACGCGCGCGGATGTCGACAGCCAACGTGCCCTGCCCGGAAGGGCACGTACGGCCGAGAGCGCCATCGCCGAGGAAGTCTCGAAAACCGACCGTCCCTGCCGCGCCGACTCCTGCTTGAGTTCTTCCCACTGGTTTCCGATCGACTCGGGAGACGGAAGCCCGACCGGTTTCAGACCGCGCGCCTCGCTGCGAATTGCCGCCCATTCCTTTCGTAGTCCCGCGACGTCCAGTGGCGGGGTGTTGAATGCATCCGCGAGGCGAGACGTGGTCCGTTCAAGCCCGTCGAGAAGCTGGTCCACGCTGTGGAACTGGGTGTCCTGTTCCAACAGGCCCTGCTCCTTGAGCGCGTCGGCGATTTCCGGGATCAGACGACGGCCCAGGCCGCTGAGATCGGCCATTGCCGCGAGTACCCATACTGGTGAGACGCGAAAGGCGACGATGCCGAGCAATTCTATGGCGTTGCCGGCCCCGCGCCTGACGAGAAAATCGCCAGGCTGCGGCTCTGCGGCCGGATAGATACCTTTTGCGCCGCCGACCTGTTCGATTACGTAGCGCAGCGTTACGTCCACGAGGCTTTTGTAGAGTTGGGTGCTTCGTACACCTCGTGGAAGCACCACTTCACCGACCTCGCGCAGCAGGCCGGCGCTCAGGCCGAGCGCGGAGCGGATCACGCGCTCTGGGAGCGATAGCAGGTACGCGCGCGAGAGTTTTCGCTCGGTCTTTGGGCGCATGAGAGGTCGCCGCTGGTGCATCTATTCGTCGGCCCCTAGTGCTCGTATTCGTTGAAGCCGTCCTTCACTGCCTGCGGGCTGTCCATATGGAAGCCTGTGTCGAAATAGGGTCGTGTGCCGTAGGTGACGTTGGTGAACACCGCCTCCACCTGACTGACACCTTCCTTGTCGATTGAAAAGGTCTCATGCGCCTGGAGCGTCGAAGGCGCGGTCTCGGACACGGTGACCGTCTTACCGTTCGTGAGCTTGTAACTGCGGATCGAAGCGTCGTTCTCGTGATCGAAATAAACACTGGTCATCACGACTTGGTGCTCCACGTCGACAGCCATGACCCGGCGGCTGCGGATGCGGTTGTCGTTACGGTGATAACCCATCGCCATATCCTCGGCGCAGCTCATGTTCATGCCGCCGCGCTCCTGCCCCGGCGGGACGGGAACGTTCGAGGTCGGACGACCGTTCTCCACCCGCTGACAGTGAGATGAAAAGAGAGGCGGCTTGTCACCTGCGTTGTTCTCGATGCCGGTGAAGTAGGTGTTGACGATCTTCATGAGGTCTTCGCGTGAGCGACGCTGCGGCGGCGGCACGACTTGTGAAAATTCGGGCCGCGGCTTTTCGCCCAGGTAATCCGGCCGCGTGGCATCGCTCCCCGGCGGATCCCGGGGCCAGCGCTCCGGGGCTACGATCAACTCGATTTCGGTGAGTTCGCGGTTGTAGACCCTGAGCCGGGTGCTCACGATCACGGGTGTGCCGTTTTCGTACATGCGGGAGTAGAAACCGATCGTGCCCCAGTCGGGATCGGCGATGTACAGGCGATAGGGACGCGCGCCGCTGGCATTCTTCCAGAAGCCGTCGGGAATCGGCAGGGGTACGCTGTTTTCGGAGTAACGCACGCCTTTGGCGAGCGGAAGCTGGCTGGGGTCGTGGGCGAGAAGCGCTGCGATGAATTGGTCAGCGAGGGTCTGGAGGCAGGCGCGGTCGCAGTCGGCGGTGCCGACGTTGGGCGGGAGTGGACTGGCCACTGGCGCCGCGGCGGACGTTCCTGGCAGTGTTATGGTTAGGAGCAGAGCATATAGAGACGTGGCGAGCTGACGCTTCGGGCTGATATTCATTGCGATATGTTCTCAGTTAGGCTTCGCTATGTGTACCGCAACGGGTGCGTGCTCAT
>DATBCZ010000541.1:0-3291 GCA_036270175.1 Steroidobacteraceae bacterium
AATACCCGTCCGGGTACCATCGAATCCGCGGGTGTCAGCTCAACGGTCTGCGGAAAACGGCTGGCGAGTCGCTTCGCCGCCAGCGGCGGACCGGGTTGCGCGGGATCCCTCACGAATACAAATAGCGGCGCGGCGTCGGGAGCAGTTTTCGACAATTCCGGCGAGAGCTCGATGTGCACGCGCACGGCGGCGGAATTTGCGGCCGCGGCGGCATTCGTGCCATTCGCGGCGGATGCACCGCCGCTCACGGGGGCTGCAGCACCAGCATCACCCGTTCCGGCCATTCTCCGCTCGAGGCCATCGATCTGCTGCTGCAGAATCGGACGGATCGCCTCGGGAGGATTCATGCTCAGCAACTTCTGGAAACGCTCCTTGCCGAGCGCCAGGTCGCCGCGACGGACCGCTGCGGCGGCTCCGAAAAACAGCGCCTTGCCGGAGTTCGGATCGAGCACCAGTGCCTGCTCGATGATGCGCCCGGCGCGACCATCGAGCTCGGCTTCGTCGCTCATGGTGAGCGCTTCGGCCTCGCCAACCAGCGCATCGGCATTCTTACCGCCAGCGAGCCGGTCCGCCCGCTCGAACGAGCGCAGGGCGAGCGGAAACTGTTCCAACACAGTGTACGAGCGCCCGAGCATCAGCCAGCCGTTCAGATCCTGCGGATTACTCTCGAGCTGGCGCGCAAGCCGCGCGACCATCGTCTGCGGAGAGTCGTCCGCCGGCGCGCTATGCCACGACCAGTTGGTCAGAGTTGCATATAACACGGCGGAGCCGATGACCAACACTCCCGCCGCGGCGAGAGCGGTCCAGGGCGCCGGCGCCAACTGCGTCGGTAGCCGGCGCAGCAATGGAACGGCTATGACCGCAACGCCGGCGATAATGAGCACGCCAGCCAACAATAAAAAGGTAATCATCAGGAGCGGATGTCCTCTTCCAGAGGCTCATTGTCCTGCGTGACGAGCGCCGAGCGCTGCTGCACGATCCGGACGGCAACGAATGCCCCTACGAGAATGAGCACGCCGGGAGCCAACCAGAGCCACGCGGTGCGCAGCGACATGCGCGGCCGGAACAGGATGAACTCGCCATAGCGGGCGACCATGAAATTACGCACGTCGTCGTCGGTTTTGCCTGCAATCAACATATCATGTACCTGGCGACGCAGGTCCGCGGCAAGATCAACCGGGGAATCGGCGATCGACTCGTTCTGACACTGCATGCAACGCAGCTCGTGCGTGAGCGCGAGGTAACGGTTCTGCAGGGCCGGCGTCGGCATCTGTGTCGGGTCGACTGCTTCGACCGTTGTCGCCAGCAACATCAACACTGCGGCCGCGGTCAGAGCAACTGTCCACCGTCTCATCATGACTTAGCCGCCGCTGCCTGCCGCGGTGCCTGTGGCAGCCGGGGTAGGAACTCCTTTTCCCACGCTTCGTGTGTCAGCGGGCCGACGTACTTGTAGACCACAATGCCCTGGTCATTCACCAGGAAAGTCTCGGGGGCTCCATAGACGCCCCATTCGATGGCCTGGCGCCCGTCCTTATCGACCGCGATGAGTTCGTAGGGATTGCCGAGTTGTTGCAGAAGCGACCGGGCTTCGTCTTCCTTGTCTTTCCAGTCGAGGCCGATGATGGGCACGACGTTCGCCTGGCGCATTTCCAGTAACACGCTGTGCTCCTGCCGGCAGCCACCACACCAGGTACCCCACACATTGAAAATGTACCAACGACCATGCAGGTCACTCGACTTGATGGTGCGGCTGGCGTCGGTGAGGCTCGGCAGGACGAATTCGGGTGCCGGCTTGCCCAGCAGCGGGGAGACGATGACTCCCAGCTTGGATGAGTGTGCGATGCCGATCGCCAGGACGACGACGAGCAGTGCGAACACGCCGAGGGGGATGGCGAAGCGGTTCATCATTGAGAACGAGCTCCCGCGTCGGGTACCGGCACGCCGGCCGTTTCCTCAGACGTCCTGGCGGCGGCGCGATAACGACGGTCTGACGCGGCGATACCACCGCCCAGGGCCATGATAAACGCGGCGAGCCACACGAGATTCACCAGCGGACGCATCTGAATGCGGACGCTCCACTTCCCGGCGCCGAGATCTTCTCCCAGGGCAACCAGGATGTTACTTCCGTAATGCATCTCGATGGCGGCTTCGGTCGTGGTGGTGTGTTGTACGTAGTACTGCCGCTTCTCGGGATAGAGAACGGTCAACGGCGCGCCGTAGCGCGTGACGACTACCGTACCTCCAACACCGTCATAGTTCGGGCCTTCAATGGGCTTCACTCCGTCGAAGCGGAACTGGTACGGGCCCACGGCCGTGCTGGCGCCTTGCGCGAGCGACACGTCGTGCTCGACCGTAAAGGATTCAACAGTCGTGAGCGACAGCACGAACAGTCCCAGACCGATGTGCGCGACCGTCATTCCAATCACCGAGCGGGGCAGTGACAGCTTGCGCCGCAATCGGTCGATCGGATCGACCAGGGACGTCACAATGATCCAGATGCCGAGCGTGGCGGCGACCGGAGTCAGGATCTTGCCATTGGAATAGATCGCGAAAACGACTACACACGCGACGACAGCCGCGATGGCGAGTGTCGTGTACAGCATTCGTGTCTTTTCGCTCAGGCGGCCGCGCTTCCAACTGGCGCTGATGCCGATCGCCACCAACGCAGCCAGTGGCAACATCGAGAGCATGAACGTCGGGTTGAAATACGGAGCACCGACGGACAGCGTGCCGAGTCCGAGGGAGTCGGAAATCAGAGGCGCCATGGTGCCGGCGAAAACCGTCGCCGCCGCGATGACCAACAGAATGTTGTTGAAGAGCAGAAAAGACTCGCGCGCGCCGAGCTCGAAACCCGCCTGTGACTTCAACTTGGGCGCCCGCCACGCGTAGAGCGTCAATGCGCCGCCGATCATGATCACCAGGAACGCCAGGATGAAAATGCCGCGCTTCGGATCTGCCGCGAAGGAATGCACCGAGACCAGGACTCCCGAGCGGACCAGGAAGGTGCCCAACAGGCTAAGTGAGAATGCGAGGACGGCCAACAGCAGCGTCCAGCTTTTGAACAGACCGCGTTTGTCCGTCACCGCCAGGGAATGAATCAGAGCGGTACCCACGAGCCACGGCATGAAAGACGCATTCTCCACGGGGTCCCAGAACCAATAGCCGCCCCACCCCAACTCGTAATAAGCCCACCAGCTCCCGAGCGCGATCCCGCAGGTCAGGAAACACCACGCCGCAGTTGTCCAGGGTCGCGTCCAGCGGGCCCACTGTTGGTCGAGGCGACCTTCGAGC
>DATBCZ010000542.1:0-4735 GCA_036270175.1 Steroidobacteraceae bacterium
GCGGAGCCGTCGCGTTTGCGGTGACTCCGAATGCGCCAAGGATAAGAGCGCAGATCAGGACCCACGCCGGCATCGCGAGACCGAGGAACCTCCAAGTCACCTCGCTGCATTCGCCGCTACCGGTTAGTACCTTTCGAATCACCTCCGTGACGGGGGTGAACTTCAGCAATACCTCCAGCGGCGCCCCGCACGAAGGCAGTGAGCCGGGTGGAAGGTGCTGCACATAGACGTGGCGAGCCGCCACGCCGATGGCCGAGAGCGCGGCGGCCGCTATCAACACCGCGTACACGCGCGCGCCCCAATCTCGGGGGTTATGCAGGGCCGCAATCAGGAACACGACCCCCAGCGCCGCAATGGCGATTCGCTGGAAGATGCACAAGGGACAGGGCTCGAGACCGAGGCCGTATTGGGTGTAATAGGCGTAGGCCAGGAGGGCTACGCAGGCGGCGAAGCCGGCTAAATTGGTCAGGCGGCGATTTTTGAGCATTTTTTTAGGGCCTGCGGCCCGACTGTCCTGCGGGTCGAAGCGACCCGCTAAATCTAGCGGCGCTGCGCGCCGGGGGAAAGCCAATTTATTTGACGCTTCCGGCGGCAGGAGTTCCCTGGCCGAGCTCGCGCTCGACGTCGTCTAGGGACGTATGCCGTATGTCCTTTCCGTGGACCATGTAAATCACGTATTCGCTGATGTTCTTGGCGTGGTCGCCGATGCGCTCGAGTGCACGCACGACCCACATGACGTCGAGATGGCGCCGGATCGTGCGCGGGTCCTCCATCATGAATGTGATGCTCTGGCGTTGGATGGCTTCGTATTCTTCGTCGACGAGGCGGTCTTGCCGGGCCACCCTTAATGCGGACTCGACGTCCATACGCGCGAAGGCGTCGAGCGCTTCGTGGACCATTTCTGAGACCACGCGGCCGAGGTGCTTGATCTCGCGGTACTTGTCGGCGGGACGCTCCATCGTCGCCAGGCGTGAGGCGATGTAACCGATCTTTTCGCCCTCGTCGCCGATGCGCTCGAGGTCGGTGATGGTCTTGATGATCGCGACGATTACCCGGAGGTCGCCCGCGGCGGGAGCCCGCGTCGCGAGGATGCGGCTGCACTCCTCGTCGATGGAGACTTCCATGTTGTTGACCTGGTAGTCGTCCATCGCCACGGATTCGCCGAGAGTGCTGTCGCCCTCGATGAGAGCCGTGATCGCCTTGTGGAGCTGCTGCTCGACGAAACCGCCCATGCCGAGCACCTTGCTCCGGACCCTTTCGAGGTCTTCGTTGAAGCGGCGCGAGATGTGGTGGCTTAGGTCGGCGGTTTCCATCAGTTAGCGTCTCCGGTTCCGCTCGCCGTCATCCGCGCGAGAATGCGCGAGATGATAACGGAACTGCGGCGGACAGCCAGAGTTGCTCGAAGGGCCTGAGGAATCGGCTCTAGGCCGGCCAGAAATTGCTCCGTCGCCGCGTTCCAGGTGAATGCCGACGCGCGTTGCGCGCAAACACTCCGGTCGAGGTTGAGGGCCGAGCGTACTGCGACATGGAGATCTTCGTGAAGGACGCCGGTCACACCCTGTTCGATGACATCGATGGGACCCGGGACGGGAAACGCGGCAACGGGGACGCCGCAGGCTAACGCCTCGATCATCGCCAGACCGAAGGTGTCGGTAAGGCTCGGGAATACCAGCACATCGGCCGTACGCACAATGCGGCCGAGCTCTGCGCCGTGACGAAAGCCCGCGAATTTGACTTCGGGGTGACGCGCAGCGAGATCGGCGCGCTGCGGCCCATCGCCGATGACCAACTTCGTACCCGGGAGCTTCAGGTTGAGGAAGGCGTCGATGTTCTTTTCGACCGCTAAACGCCCCATGTACGCCATGATTGGGCGCGGCAGATCGGCGTAATCCGGATGTGCCGGTCCCGGATGGAAACACTGCAGGTCAACGCCCCGCCGCCAGAGGTGCCGCTGCTTGAATCCTCGCTCCGCGAGCTGGCGATCGAGGCTGCCGGCACTCACGAACGTGCGGGCGCCGCCATTATGGAAATGACGCAACCACGCGTAGCTGACGTCGATCGGAATCGGCCAGCGTGCCCGCAGGTACTCTGGATATTTCGTGTGGTAAGAGGTCGTGAAAGGCACACGGCGGTGGCGGCAGTAGCGCCACATTGCGAGGCCCAGCGGGCCCTCGGTCGCAATGTGGATCGCGTGGGGCCTGAACGCCTTCATTTCCCGAAGGATATGCGGCACCGGCCATACGGCCAGCCGTATCTCCGGATAGCTCGGCGCAGGGATGCTCAGCATTCCCTGCGGCGATATGACGCGGACTTCGTGGCCGAGCCGCGTGATGGTTTCGACGGTGGCTTTTAGGGTGGTGACTACGCCATTGGTTTGCGGTGCCCAGGCGTCTGTTGCTATCGCGATTCTCACGCTGCGTCAGCAAGGAGGTCGGCGGCGGGACGGCCGGCGACTTGCACGTTGTGGGGCCAGCGCAGCAGTTCGAGCTCTCCGTTGTGCTTCTCAACCAGGGCGGAACAGGACTCAACCCAATCACCGGTGTTGCAGTAGAGCGTGCCCTCGATGTGCTTCAGATTCGCGCGGTGGATGTGGCCGCAGACCACGCCGTCGTAGCCCTGCTCCCGGGCGTGAGCGGAGGCAATGTTCTCAAACTGCGCGATGTAGCGGACGCTGACGGGGATGCTGAGCTTGATGCGCTCTGCAACCGGCCAATAGGGGCGCTTCATGGCGCGTAACAGGTTGTTCACACTGTGACTCAACATGACCACCACATCATACATCGTGTCGCCTAATCGGGTGAGCCAAGGGGCGCAAGAAACGACCCCGTCGAACTGGTCGCCGTGCATGACGAGCAGACGTTCGCCTCGGGCGGTCTGGTGAACCCACTCGCGGTGAACCTCAAGCTGGCCCTGCAGCATTTCGGCCATCACGCCGAGACTCGCGTCGTGGTTACCGGGGATGTAGATCAGGCGGGTGCCGGCGCGCTGGCGAGCCAGCAACGTGCGCACGATCTGGGTGTGTTCCGGGCTCCAGAAAAAGCGGCGCGCCATGCTGAGCGCGTCGACGATGTCGCCGACGAGCACAATGCATTCGGCATCGACGCCTTGCAGAAATTCGTTGAGTTCACGGGTTCGAGCACGCTTGAAGCCGAGATGAATATCCGACAGGAACAGCGTCCGTACCTTCGTCCGGCGAGCACGTTGGGAGTTGGCGTTGGCCATGTTCGTCGCTTCTGTGGCTAAGGTCTAATGACCTTGGCGGGTAGAGTCTGACGGCGGCATGTCGTTTCCGTGACAGTGCCGCTAAGTGTTTCTTACGAATGAGGGGGTTGGGACGTAAACCTAAACTGCTGCTGTGACTGCGGCACGGTTTTGCTGCTGTACACGCTGCAGGGGGAAGTGGCAGGTGAAGGTGCTGCCGCTGCCGAGGGTGCTTTGCACCTCCAGCTCAGCACCATGGCGCTGGAGTACGTGTTTTACGATGGCGAGGCCAAGACCTGAGCCACCCGTGGAGCGGGAGCGGCCCGCATCGACGCGGTAAAACCGTTCCGTCAGCCGAGGGATATGTTCCGCGGGGATGCCCATTCCGGTGTCGGTTACCGAGAAGTGAGCGCCCTCATCGTCCACCCACCATCGCATATCGATCGAGCCCTCCGGAGGCGTGTACTTCGCTGCGTTGTCGACGAGGTTGGAGAGCGCCGAGTGAATTTCGGGCTCGTCGCCGATGAGGTGCGCGTCGGAATCGATGACGGCGCGGACGTCCTTGGGATGAGAGGGCCTCGCGAGGATGTCTTTTCGCAACATCGAAATGATTGCGGCGACGTCGAGGGATTCACCACCGACGACTTCGTCAGTTTCCTCGAGGCGCGATAACTCCAGGAGGTCGCGGATGATCGCGGTCATGCGTTCGGCCTGCCGACGCATCTCGGCGACCGGCCCCTGCAAATCACGGTCGAGCGCCGGATCCTGACTCAGCGTCTCGAGATATCCGCTGATCACCGTCAACGGCGAACGTAGCTCGTGCGACGCGTTAGCCACGAAGTCCCGACGCACGGCTTCGAGGCGCATTTGGCGCGAGACGTCGCTCACCAGCAAGAGTTGTTGGCCATCGCCGTATGGAACGACCTGCAGGGAGAGGTAGACGTCTTCGCCGGTAGTCGGGCGGATGACGACAGGGTTCGAATAGTCCTGCACGGCGAGGTAGTGGGCGAACTCAGGCTCGCGCAGGAGGTTCTCGATCCGCAACCCCAGGTCGGCAGTCCGGCGCAGGTTGAGAAGACGGCCAGCCATCCGGTTGAACCAGATGATCTCGCGTTGTCCGTTCAGGATGACTACGCCGTTGGGAAGCGCGGCGGTCGAGCGCTGCAGTTGGCGGATGAGTTGCACGAAGCGCTGCTTGTGGAAGCGCTTGCGCCGATGCAGACGAACGATCTGGGCGATGATCTCGCCCCAGACACCGCCGGAATCGGGTGCGTCCGCGTAGCTGCGATGCCGCAGCCACCATTCGAGGCGGAAAAGATTAACGAGTTGCCAGGCGAGGTGAATGATGAGAGCGATGGCGAGTCCAGCCCACGGACTGCTGAACATCCACCCCACCCCGAGCCCGAGAACTACCGTTCCGAGCAGCCGCCCCGCCGCGAACCACCACGCCTGTGTAGCCGGTTGCATGCGAAGTCGGACCCTCCTTACGCCTTAACGGTTCGCTGGCTCTTAGACGGTTCGCGCTGAAAAGCGG
>DATBCZ010000543.1:0-7334 GCA_036270175.1 Steroidobacteraceae bacterium
GGCCCGTGGCGCCTGTAGCCCCGGTCGCGCCGGTGGCACCCGTCGGACCCGTGGCACCAGTCGCACCCGTGTCGCCTTTATCGCCGCAACCTGAAATGAACACTAATCCGGCCACGACGGCCGCCAGACCTGTTTTTCGGAGCATTGTTTACTTTCCGTTACAATTAATCGTCCGAGATACACCGCTGCCGCGGCGCTCCCACCCTGTGTGGCGGACGATAGGTAACGAGTGTTGCGGTTCTATGACGGGGAGCGGTTCCCGGATATAACAAGTGATGGCCAAACCTAAGCTACAGCCTTGCGCTGAATTGAAAATCCGGGCGACGCAGCCGGTGCCCGCGTGTGCGGCTCGCAAGGAGTGGGTGCTCGCGGTAGCCGTACTCGGGTCCGCGATGTCATACATCGATGAGTCGGTGGTGAATGTCGCCCTGCCCCGCATCGAGTCGGCGCTCGATTCGACTCTGCCGGCGATGCAGTGGATCCTCAACGCGTACACCCTCTGCATTTCCGCCCTGCTGCTGTTGGGTGGGGCGGCCGCCGACCAGTTCGGACGCCGGCGGATCTTTCTGGTCGGCCTCACGATCTTCGCCGTGGCCTCTGTGGGCTGCGGGCTGGCCCCTCACATTTCGGTGCTCATCGTGGCCCGTGCGGTACAAGGCTTGGGCGCGGCATTGTTGATCCCCTGTTCACTGGCGCTCATCGGCGCCGCTTACGATGAGAAAGAGCGCGGGGCGGCGATCGGGATCTGGTCGGGCGCCTCGGCCGTCGCCGCGGGCGGCGGCCCCCTGCTAGGCGGCTGGCTCGTGGACCATGCCTCCTGGCGGATGATCTTTCTCATCAACCCCCTTATCGCTCTGCCCACGATCTGGATCGCCCTACGGCGCGTTCCCGAGAGCCGCGACCTCGATAGCGCGGAGGGCCTGGACTGGCTGGGCGGCCTGTTGGCGTTCGGTGCGTTGGGCACGTTGGTTTACGGACTCATTGCTGCATCACATGGTGGCTGGGCGCAATTCTCCGTGGTCTCCGCGCTCGCCACGGGTGCGCTCCTGCTCATTCTTTTCGCTCTTCAGGAGCGCCGCAGCCCCGCACCGATGGTGCCGCTGGAACTGTTCCGCTCGCGCAACTTTGCCGGCATCAATGTGCTCACACTCCTTCTATATGGCGCCCTGGATGGCGCACTGTTCTTCCTTCCCTTTCTGCTAATCCAGGCTCACGGCTATTCCGCCACGGCCGCTGGCGCCGTCTATCTGCCCTTCACTCTCATTCTGGCGCTTCTGTCCCGCTGGTCGGGAGGCTTGGCAGACCGTTTCGGCACCCGGGCGCCACTGGTCGTCGGCCCCGTGATCGCGGGGGCGGGATTCGCGCTGCTGGGGGGAATCGCGGGAACGGCGGACTACTGGATCTTCCTAATCCCAATGATCGTGCTCGGTCTCGGGTTCGCCATTACGGTGGCGCCGCTGACAACTGCCGTCATGAACGGCGTTCCCGAACGACAGATCGGTATAGCCTCCGGTATCAACAATGCGGTCGCCTCGATAGCAAGCCTGCTGTTCGTGGCGGTGCTCGGTACCATCGCGCTCGGCTCCTTCGGGCGCTCGCTAGATCGCCACCTGACGGCGACGGCACCTTCGAGCGAAATTCGAGTGGCCGTCGCGAGCTCGCGGGAAGCCTTGGCACCCCCGACGCTGCCCACCAACATGTCGACACAGGATCGCAACACCACCCGTCTGCTGGTCACGGAATCCTACGTCGAGACCATCCGGCTCATCATGCTCATCGCTGCTGCGCTAACTTGGTGCGGCGCCCTGGCCGCCGCGATCGCCGTCGGACCGCCTCGGACGCGTCAGAAGCCAATTCTGACAGTCATCACCAAACCTTCATGAAGCTTCAAGCGACCTTCATGCGTTTCTGACGTCTCCCGCCTACCTTGCATGCGGCCTCCCCACTTCACACTTGGAGTACCGCAATGAGCACCTCGATCCGTCTGAAGCAGTCGACCGCCTGGGTAGCGCTGCTCGCACTCGCCTCTGCCGCCGCCGGCGCCAACCCGGAGGACACTGAAGAGGTCCATGCCGAAAACGTCAACTACGAAGATCTGAACCTGACCACGCTGGCCGGCGTCACCCTCCTCTACGGTCGTATCGAGCGAGCGGCTCGCCTCGTCTGCGGACCGAACACCGACCAGTCGCGTATGGGTCAGTGGAAGACGTGTTATCGACTGGCCGTCGCCGCCGCCGTTGCCAGAGTGAACAACCCGCTGCTCACCGCCGTCCATGACAGCAGGACAGCGCCCCCCAAACTGGCCACCCTGCAAAGTCCACGAATGCGCGTCGCGCAATAAAAGGACACGGACCCATAGACAACAGGAATGACGCGAACGGAATGACGGGGGCGTAAGATGGGAGTCAAAGCTATAGACCGTATCTGGCTCGGAGGGAGAGAAGCCGGGCATGCAGCCGAGCACCTCAGTTTCCCTGACTCCCGAGCCGAGAGGCTATCGGGTCGGCGACCTATTGATCGATATCGGCCGCCAGCGTGTCACCCGCGATACAGCCGAACTCTCCCTGTCGCAACTGTCCTTCGAGCTGCTGCTGGCACTCACCCGTGCGGCGCCCAACGTTCTGTCATTCGACCAGCTCATGGAGCGGGTCTGGCCGGGCCTGGTCGTGACCCCGGAAACCGTGAGCCAGCGGGTCAAGCTGGTTCGCGACGCGATCGACGACGATTCACAGTCCCCGCGCTATATCGCCGGAGTGCGTGGACGCGGGTACCGGATGGTCGCGAGCGTGAGTCCCGTCGAAGTGCCGGGCGCCTCGGAGGAAGTGGCAGACCCGGTGACGGTGACCGCAACGGAAGCTACACCGGCCGAATCGGTCAGCACATTACCGACCCCGATCGAGCGCCCCCGCTTCGCCGGGGGCAGGCTGATCGCGGCCGTCGGGACCGGGCTCATCGTGATCCTGCTCGCGATCAGCGCTTCCATACTGACACGGTACTTCGGTAGAACGCATGAAAAGGCCGCCAACACACAGAGCAGCCGATCCGTGTTAGTTCAACAGCCTAAAACGATCGCGGTCCTGCCTCTCGTCGACCTCAGTCCGGGGTCCGGCAATGACTATATCGGTGACGGCCTCGCGCAGGAGCTATCGAGTCGCCTGGCACGGATTCCCGGCCTCCGGGTTGCCTCGCAAACTTCATCGTTCGCCTACAAGGGAAGTCACGCGGATGTGCGCGCGATAGCGCGAGCACTAGGAGTGCGCCACGTGCTCGAAGGAAGCGTGCGGCGTGAAGGCGATCATATTCGAGTCACAACGGAGCTCATCGACGCGGTGTCCGGTTACCACGTGTGGTCCCAGAGTTACGATCGCAACCTGGCTGATCTGCTGGTGATCCAGGATGACCTGTCGCGCTCCATCATCAACACGTTGCAAGTGGTCCTCTCGAGCGACATCGCGGACCGGATCGGGCAACCCCCCACCACCCAGATCGCAGCGTTCAATCTCTATCTCTCGGGGATCGCCAAGCTCGGCCAACCGGCGAGCCCCGGACAACTCGACACCGCGGAACAGATGTTCCACGATGCGCTCGCGATCGACCCGAACTTCGCTCCGGGGTATGCCGGACTGTGCGAGCGCTTTACCGTTGGATACGAGGCCTCGCGCGACGCTGCCCTGGCGACGAAAGCAGAGGCCGCCTGCAAACAGGCCCTCAAGCTCGACAGCACATTGCGCGAAGTGGAGATGGGACTCGCGCATCTGTACCTGGTTACGGGGCGACCCGAACAGGCGACCGAGGTTCTGCACGCCGTCATTCGCAAAGATCCCACGGATGCCGACGCCTACATCGGACTCGCGGAAGCCTACGAAGAAGGTCAACATACCGCCGACGCCGAAATCGCTTTCCGCCGCGCCGTGGAAGCCGAGCCGACGTACGGCCCCGCGCACACCGGACTCGGCAATTTTCTGATTCAACACGGCCGGGCAGCCGACGCTGTCCCTCACTTTCGCCGTGTCACCGAGCTCACCCCGGCGAATCCGACTGCCTACAACAACCTGGGCGGTGCCTTGCTGATGAACGGCGAGTTTCAGGCGGCCGCCGCCGTTCTCGACCAGTCGCTGAAACTCACACCGAGCCGCAGTGCGTACTCCAACTCGGGAACCGTGTACTACTATCTAGGCCGATTCACGGATGCCGCCCGGATGTTTCGCAAGGGAGCGGAGCTTGCGCCGCAAGACCATCGTGTCTGGGGTAACCTGGCCGATGCGCTCTACCAGATCGAGGCGCGGCGTGCCGAAGCCAAAGAACACTACCGGCACGCCGCGGAATTGGCGGAGCGCCGCGTGGGTGTGAATCCGAAAGACTCGAACACCTGGATGCAACTTGCCTTCTACTACACTCGCCTGGGCGAGATGAGCCGCAGCGTACCTTGCAGGACGCGCGCACTCGCACTCGGAGCGGACGAGGTGTTCGTCCAGTGGTACGCCGCGCTCATCGCACTCGAAGAGCACAACATCAACGGCGCTCTCGAGTCCTTGCATCGGGCCATCAACCTCGGTTACCCGATCCAGATGGTGCGCGCCACACCCGAATTTGCCAACCTTCTGCAGGACGAGCGATTCCAACACCTGCTGGCGGCCGCGCACACGCCTTGAAGCGCGCGCCGGCGCCGGCGTTACAATAGCAAGAGGACAGTCCGATGGATAACAAACGGGACGCACAGACTTTCATAGTCGAAATTTCGGTCCAAAACAACACGCTGGTCGTCGGCGCAAACGGCGGCAACGTCGTGGGGGCGCCTGGTGATCTGATTATCTGGCGCTCGGCCGAGGGTGGGCCGCGCTTCTCCCTCGAATTCTTCCAGCTCGGCTCGGAGCCCACCGCGCAGGCCATGAATGACGACGCCTGTATCGAAATCGACGTCTCGGCACTGCCGAGTTGGCCGTTTTCCCGGCCGGATAAGTTTCCCGACGAGCCCGTCACGAAGTTCGAGGCGGTGCTGGAGGGCAAGTCAACACCGGCGACCCCCTTCAAGTATTACGTGACAGTGGGTAACCTGCGGCTCGACCCGATCGTCATCATCGACAAGTGAGTCGCGCTCCTGGCGAGGCGCCGCGCGCCGGTTACGGTCTATCCCCGGGGCCGGCGCGGGGCGCGCCACTTTCCGGTGTCTTCCAGGCCGCGGCTGTCG
The DNA here is from genome assembly GCA_036270175.1 of Steroidobacteraceae bacterium. Lineage (GTDB taxonomy): Bacteria > Pseudomonadota > Gammaproteobacteria > Steroidobacterales > Steroidobacteraceae > 13-2-20CM-66-19. Next base: position 5,189 of record DATBCZ010000543.1, read on the forward strand.
AGGCTCTGCTCGACGGACAGGCGGCGCAGCTTCTGCGTTTCACCCGTGGCTCTGCGGATCTCCACCTCGCGCCAGACCGTTGATGGCACCTGCGGCAGTGCGAGGATGGAATCGCGCGCCTGTGCGAGCCGGTGTTTGAGCAGCGGCTTCAGCGCCTCCACTGGAGCGAGTTCCAGCTTTTCCGCCTCCGTCTCCGCAAGTCCGACGTCGCAGAAGACGCGAAAGTAATCGGAATACCACTCCGCGTAGAGTTGCATCGGCTCATCAAAAGCCGCGTCCCGCATCAACTGCGCCGCCAGGTGATCGAGGCAGAGATGACTCGAGTGGCTGCGTATGAAACTGGCGTGCTCGGCAATGACGGAGTTGGAATAGTCGCGGGTCCCGTAGAACAGCGCAAACAGCCGGCGCCGTTTCTGTCCGGTCACGGCGCGGTCGCGGATGTAATCAAACAGTGCCTTGCGATGAATCACACTGAAGGCCGCGGAGCGCAATGCACCCATCTGGGGCGCGAGGCGATGGTGCACCGACACGTTCCGCAGCAGCCGGTCATGCTCGGACTCCCACGTGCGGTAGGACGTAGGATGGTTGAGTATGCGGCTCGCAAAAATCATATCGTCCGGCGGCCCAGCTCGAGCTGCAGCCGCCAGACAGGCTTCAGACTCCTCCATGAGGCGCGAGTGTTTGTACCCCTGGATGAGCATTCGACCCCCGGCTCTCGAGTCTCCGGTTCTAATATTAAGATATGTCAGGTCAGTGTGGCGCGTTCCTGCGGGCGACGCAATGGCACCGTGCGATGTTGCATCGCAATATCAAACTTAGCCGTAACGCGGTGCGGTACTGCGCCTCAGCCGAAGGCGCGGAAGTGCCCGAGATGGAGGCTTTCACCCAGGCTGGCGCTAACCTGCACAAAAACGATACCGAGAATGATGGAGCACAACACCACCGTCGTGGCGTAGCCCAACGCACGGTCGCGCGGCGACTTCATCAAACTCTTCAAACCCAGATACATCAGATAGGTGTGATAGAGGCCTGCCAGAAATTGCAGGGGTACCGACACCGAGGGGAACGGAATGAAGGCGGCCGAGAGCCACAGCGGGGTGGAAGCGTAGGCCGCGACTTTCAACGCCTGGCCCGGGCTGGGTACGCCGCGAAAATACGGGGCCACCGCGTTGATGATCAGGGCCGCCGCATAGACACACATCACCTCGAAGCCGAGAGTGAGGGCCACGACCGCTACGAGACTCGAGAGCGGCGCTCGCAGGAACATCGAAAAGCGGGCGAGCTCAATCAACGCCGCCAACCCGGCAAGCGGTAGGACATAGCCGAAGAAGAGCCGCCGCCGGGTGACGCTCTCCCTGGCGACGCGGAGCCATTCGGTGGTCGGAGCGAACAGCATGCCTTTCACCCGAGCGAGGAACCCCGGCGCCATGCGCGATGATGGTGCGGTTGAACGGATTCCGGCCGAGGTATCGTGACTCAAGGACATGCGATGAGGTTCCGTGCGGCCCCCGATGCGGTGGCTGTATTCTCTATAACCGGAAAGGAAGCCATTTCCCGCCCTGACGCCGCTAAACTTCTCCCATGAGCCCCTCAGATGGACATTCCGACGAGCCGTTTGCGGACCGTTCGCGGGCTCCCGAGGAAGTACGCCGTATAGCGGCGGAACTGCTGCCGACCTTTTATGAGCAACTGAAGCACGTCGCTCAGCGGGCCCGCGCCCGCCTGGGAGGCAACTACACCCTGCAGACCACGGCGTTAGTACACGAGGCCTATTTACGGCTGCGCCAATCGGGGGGATTCGCCGACGAAACCCACTTCCTACGGGCTGCCGCCCTGGCCATGCGGCACGCGCTCATCAATCACGCCGCCGCGCGGCTTACCGACAAACGCGGTGGAGGTGAACCCCATGTCACCCTCTCGAATGCGGAATCACTCGGGGTCGATACAGACGAAGGTCTGATTCTGTTGCACGAAGCGCTGCAACGACTGGCAGCCGAGATGCCGAGGCTGGCGGATGTGGTCGAATGCCGGTTTTTTGGTGGCTACGGCGAGGAGGACACCGCCCGCGCACTGGGCATGTCCCTGCGGACCGTGCAGCGCGACTGGCTCAAGGCCCGCGCCTGGTTATTTCGCGAGCTGGGCGGGA
>DATBCZ010000544.1:0-3164 GCA_036270175.1 Steroidobacteraceae bacterium
CGAGATTCAGGAGGTGGCGGACTGGACCGGACCCAACATCGTCCTCGCCCCCTTTGCTGTCGCCGGGCGACACGCCGAGAGCCGCCGCCTGCTCTGTGACTACGCGCGCGCCGCGATCGACGGCAATGCCGCCCGCCACAAGGCGATAGCGGCGCGACGAGAGCGTATCGAACAAGTGACGTTCGAATACATCTCACAGCGATTGCGGGCGACGCGCGAGATCGTCGAATTTCGGGTGTACGAACGCCTGTTCTCGGCCTGGCGGCTCGTGCATGTGCCGCTGTTCCTCATTCTCATCGCGGCCGGCATCGTGCATGTCATTTCGGTGCACGTTTACTGATGCGCACTAACTGATAGCGAGTACGGATGCTCGCGTTACGCAAATACGCGAGGGCGCTGGTTTTCGTGTCAATCGCGCTGTCATCCGGTCACGGGGCAGGCGCCGCTATCCTCGAGAAGCTGATCATGCCCGGCCCGGTCTCGGCGGCCCACGCGAAAATCGAAGGCGAGTGCGCCGATTGCCACGACCGGTCGAATCGCCCCAGGCAGACTGCGCTCTGTCTCGACTGCCACAAAGACGTGGCGGAAGACATCCGCAGCCAGACCCGCTACCACGGACGAATGCCAGAGGCCGCCGCCGGAGAATGCCGCGGTTGTCACTCAGAGCACCACGGACGCGACGCCGACATCACGAGGCTCAATCAAGCCGGCTTCGCACACGATCTTGCGAACTTTCCGCTGCGGGACGCGCACGTTGCTCTGACCTGCGGCAGTTGTCACGCGGCCGACGTGCCCTACCGCAAGACTCCCGACACTTGCATCAGTTGCCACAATAAGGTCGACGCGCACCACGGGTCGCTGGGCGGGGACTGCGCCGCCTGTCATGACGCGAAGTCGTGGCAACAGACTCACTTCGATCACGACAAGACGCCGTTTCCGCTCACCAACAAGCATGCCGAGACCACCTGCGCGGCCTGTCACCCCGGCGAGCGCTATAAAGGCTCGCCCCAGGAATGCGTCGGTTGTCATACACCCGACGATGTTCACAAGGGCAGCCAGGGCAAGGACTGCGGGAATTGTCACACGACTGCCGACTGGGGCACTCGTAAGTTCGACCACGCACGCGAGACGGGCTTCGCGCTCCTCGGCCGTCACGCGCACGTCGGCTGCGCCGACTGCCATCGCGGCGGCAATCTCAACGACCCGATCCCAAAAGATTGCGCCGGCTGCCACAAGTCGGACGATCGTCACGCCAGTCGGTTGGGCTCGGCGTGCGGCGAGTGCCACGGCAACGATCTGTGGCGAGTCACCTCTTACGACCACAAACAGTTCTTCCCACTCGTAGGGGCCCACGCAGGCCTCGACTGTCACACATGCCACACGGGTGTCGTGAAGGAACAGAAGCTCGGTAAGAGCTGTGCAGGCTGTCATCGTGCCGATGACCCGCACGGCGGTTCGCTCGGCAAGGCTTGCGAGAGGTGTCACTCGGCCACGAAGTGGGGTGAAATCAACTTCGACCACGATCTCACGACGTACCCCCTCCTCGGGCTCCACGTCGCCGTTACATGCGGGCAATGTCACGCCAATCAGCGCTTCAAGGAGACGCCCAATAACTGCGACGGCTGCCATGCAAATGAAGACGTCCACAAAGGTGAGCTGGGTAAGGGATGCGGAGCGTGCCATACGCCGAACGGCTGGAAGCTTTGGGACTTCGATCACGCGGCGCGCACTCGTTTCCCATTGAGTGGCGCGCACTCAAACATCGGTTGCGCGGAGTGCCATAAAAAGCCATTGAGCACCACAAAGCCGTCCATGGTGTGCGGTGCCTGCCACGCGGAGAACGACGTGCACGCGGGGCGATTCGGCCCGCAGTGCCAGGAGTGCCACACCACCAGCACCTTCAAGCGGCCGCGGACCAATTAGGACAGCGCCGATGTTCCGGGGAATCATCAGATCGATCGCGCGCCTCCTGGCACTCACCGCACTCCTGTCAGTCGCTAACACACAGGTCGAGGCGATCCAACGCACGGGCTTCGATCATCTGACGACCGGGTTCGAGTTGCGCGACGCGCACCGGGACATGGCGTGCGAGTACTGCCACGTCAATGGAGTATTCAAGGGCACGCCGCGCACCTGCGAGGGATGCCACACGATCGGCGGCCGCATCAGCGCCACCCCCAAGCCGCCCAGGCACATCGCCAGCGTCGGTAACTGTGCCCTCTGTCACGCCGGCTACAACTTCGCCCCCGTCTTCAGGATGGATCACACGGGCGCCAAAGGAAGCTGTGTCAGTTGCCACAATGGCCTCACCGCAACGGGCAAAGACGTCAAGCACATCCCGAGCGATAACAACTGCACCGCGTGCCACACGACCGTGGCCTTCATGCCGGCGCGCATGGAGCACGCCGACCTGTTGCAAAAGGAACAGTGCATTGGCTGTCATAACGGCGTACGCGCGTCCGCGAAGACCCTGCATCATGTGCCGACCATGGCTAGTTGCAACGACTGCCACACCACGCTGTCGTGGAGCCCGGCTCGCTTCAACCACTCCGGGCTCCTCACAAACTGTCAAAGCTGCCACAACGGCATCACCGCCACCGGTAAGGTCTCGAATCATGTCGCGACCCCGCTGGAATGCTCGGAATGTCACCGCTATCCGAGTTGGAGTTCGCTGAAAGTCGTCCGCCCCCCGGCAAGTGAGCGGTTAGCGAAGGAACCCCCAGCGGGGGCGACGACCCCGATAGCGAAACCGCCCGCACCCGGCCAGCGCAAAGCGAGCGATGGTGCGTTCCATTAAACGACACGCTTGGTTGCGGCAAGGGGAGATATTGGGGCCAACGGGCCGCCCGGCGCCGCGGGTGCGTCCGGCGCCAGTGGCTCGCCCGGCGTCGCGGGTGCGTCCGGCGCCAGTGGCTCGCCCGGCGCGACGCGCCGGCTTTGCGCTCCTTGCCATGTGGTTCGCCCTTCTCGCCCACGGGCAAGCGCCGGCGCTACGTCCGGGCCTCCCAGTCATACAAACTCCGTCCCGCCTGGTCGATGTCATCGACATCGACGAACACGACAACCAGGTCAACATCACTCTTCAATTCAACTGCTCGTTGCGCTACGCGGGACACTCGCCCGCAAGCGAGGGCTCGGAACTGCGATTACGGCTGCGACCAGAC
>DATBCZ010000545.1:0-4191 GCA_036270175.1 Steroidobacteraceae bacterium
CATACCCCACACGGCATTCACCGTTCCAGGCTGCACCGTGCCAACTTCAGGATTTTCAATCCGGTCGAGCAGGGCCGCGAATTCGACCCCAAGGGAACTTATATCCGACACTGGTGCCCCGAGTTGGCGCGGTTGCCTGACGAACACATCCACGCGTCTTTCTTAGCGCCCGCGCCGGTTTTGCGGGACGTCGGTGTGGCGCTGGGAGAAACCTATCCACATCCCGTTGTCGATCACGCTCTAGCCCGTCAGGCGGCGCTCGAGGGGTACGAACTCATCCGCAAGCGTCGCGCGGGATGAACGCAAGAGGCAATGTACGCCCGATGACTGCGTAGTTCGAGCACGAGCGCGGCTCGTCACCTCCGCCCTCGCTCAATACACTTGCGCCGACCAATCGTTCCGCACCACCGCCCCACCTTTCATGACGAGCCCGATCGTGCGCAGCGCGCCGATGTCCTTCAGCGGGTCGGCGGTAACTGCAATGACGTCGGCATACTTGCCCGGCTCGAGAGTACCGACGTCCTTTTCCATACCGATCATCTGCGCGGAATTGACGGTAGCGGTGCGAAGCGCCTGCAGGGGAGTCATCCCCGCCTTCACGTAGAGTTCGGCTTCCGCGATGGTGGCGGTCGTTCCACCGTTGGGCTCGAAGGGAAACTGATCGGTCCCGAGTGCGATGTTGACACCCAGGCGGATGGCGTTCTGAAGCATCGCCCAATGGTCGACGCCCGTACTCTTGACGCGCTCGAGGTACCACGGCGGCGAGCCGATCTTCTGATAGAACTCGAGCGCGCCGGGTTGGCTCACCACGATGGTGGGTACCAGCCAGACGCCCTTAGCCTTCATCTCCTTCAACACGGACAGATCCAGGTGATAGCCGTGCTCGAAGCCGTCAATCCCGAATTTCATCGCCTGGTGCGCGGCGACGCTCGAACCGTTGTGAGCGGTGACCTTGATGCCGTTGCGGTGGGCCACTTCGATGAGCGTGGACATCTCCTCATCGGTCATCGGCGCGGCGGAAATGTCGCCGTGTGAATCGGAGATACCACCCGAGATGGCGATCTTGATCCAGTCCGCACCCTGTTTGATCTGCTCACGCACCACGTGCGCGAACCCGTACGGACCGTCCGCCTCCATCGAGCCGTGTCCGCCGGTCGGAATGATCACCTCGCCCGCCGTCTTGATACGGGGGCCCATGACCTCACCACTGTCGATAGCGCGGCGTAGAGCGAAGTCGGTGCCATGATCCTCGCCTACCAGGCGCAAGGTCGTGACACCCGACAACAATGACAGCCGGGCATTGCCGGCCATTCGCAACACTTCCTCCACGTCAGTCTCGCTCGTGAGCGAATCACCGGCGGCCCCCGGCAGCTTCAGACCGAGATGCACGTGCATGTTCATGAGGCCGGGCAGCAGCCACTTCCCGTCGGCGTGGATGACTTCAGCTCCCGCAGGAACGGATATAGTCTCTGCAGGGCCAACCGCCGTTATCCGCTCCCCGTTGATGAGCACCACGGCGTTGGCGATCGTGCGCCCGTTGGTCACATCGACCACCGTCCCGCCCACTATCGCCTTAATCTGACCCGCTGCCCACGAATTGGGCGCTGTCCCGAGCAGGACCATTGCCAATACCGCGAGCACCGGCCGCACAACGAGTTTCATGTTATCTCCTGGAAGTGTCAGTACGGACGGTCAATGCTGTGCCGGGCGGACTACCGCGACCGGGTGTCGACGCGGCAGAGGCCGTGCTCGCCAGCCAGCGGTCGACGTTCTGCTCGAGCGTTTGAAGGGGCATGCTGCCGCCGAGCAAGATCTGATCGTGGAAAGCCTTGATATCGAAGCGGGCGCCCAACGCGGCCTCAGCACGATGGCGCAACTCGAGTATCTCGAGCTCCCCGATCTTGTAGGACAAGGCCTGTCCCGGGTAAGCGACGTATCGTTCCACTTCAGCCGTCGCCTGCGCCTCGCTCATTGAGGAGTGATCCGTCATCCAACGAACGCTCTTCTCGATGCTCCACCCCTGCGCGTGAATACCGGTATCGACCACCAACCGGTTGGCACGCAGGATGGCGTAGTTGAGATGGCCGTAGTATTGCCACGGGTCCTTGTAGAAGCCCATCTTCTCACCGAGCGATTCGGCGTACAGGCCCCACCCTTCGACATAGGCGTTGGTGGAATCGAACCGGCGGAACGAAGGCAGGTCATGACGCTCTTGCGCCACTGACGTCTGCAGATGGTGTCCCGGTAATCCCTCGTGCAGGGAGATCGTCATGACATTGAATTTATCGCGCACGCCGGTGGCATAGATATTCATCCAGAGAATACCCGGGCGGGAGCCGTCCGCCGCGGCGGGCGCGAAGTAGCCATTGTCCAGGGAGTTCCGCGACGACTCCGGCAGCGCACGGATCTCATAAGGCGCCTTGGGGAGGACATCGAACAAGGCCGGCAACCGCGGCACAATCTGTTCTCGAGCGGCCTGAAACGCCGGGACCACCTCCTCCGGACGCTGGAAGTGCTGCGCCGGGTCCTCGCGAACGTGCGCGAAAAAATCGTGAAGACTCCCGTCGAAATGAACGGTCTTTTGCACAGCCGCCAGTTGAGCGGTGATGCGACTGACCTCGGCCAGCCCTAGCGCGTGGATGCGCGCCGGAGTCATGTCGGTCGTGGTGTGATACCGCACGTAGTAAGCGTAGAGCGTCTCGCCCCCGGACATTTGACTCAAACCGACAGACTGTCGCGCGTGGGTTATATATTCTGTACTCAGGTAATCATACAACCGCTGATAGGCCGGTTGGATGACGGTGGCGATCTTCTGCCGATAGGCCGCCGTGAGTCGCTCACGGTCCGCGGCGGCGAAACCGGCGGGCAGCAACCCGATTGCGCGCCAGAATTGTGTCTGATCGGGAGCAACTCCCAGGTGGCCCTTCAATTGAGGGAGCATCCTCTCGACGACAATCCGTGGAAGGACGACGCCCTGCGCGGCACCCTGCCGCAGCCTCTGAATGACATCGTCCGTCCAGCGCGCATAGTGGTCCGCGCGGACCAGGGCCTTGTCATAGTCCGCGACCGTCTTGAAGGGATAGGAGCCCGAGCCGGCGGCCTCCGCCGCGTAGCCGATATGCTGCCCCTGGAACTGGTCGATCGGCAGCATGCGAGCCACCTCGAAAAGTCGGCTGCCGTAAAACCCGAGGTCTCTATCCAACCGATAGCGCAACATGCTGTAGCTGACGCGGTCGTCGACCGACAGATGCGCGAGATCGAATCCGGCCAGTGCAGCCGAGTAATGCTTCAACATCTCCAGCATCCGGGCGCGCCACGAATCCTCGAGGGACTCATCGAACAACTCCTCCGAGGAGTAGTCGCCGACCGAAAGAGCCAGAGCGGGATTGAGGCGCAGGAAATCGGCCCAGTAGGCTTCGAGGAGATCTCGGAAGCGTTGCTGCGGATTCTGCGCCGCGGGCATTGCAGGCGGCTCGTCTCGATGATCGCGAGCGGCAGCGTTCACGGTGGCCGCGAGGCTGACGGCTGCCAAGCTGAGACTCAACCCTGCGGCAGCCAGGAACCTCATTGCGCCGTCGCCTGCCTGGCAGTGATCCAGCGACTCACCCGTTCCTCCACGGCCCACAATGGGAGATATCCGTTTTCCAACACAACATGATGATACTCCCGCAGATCGAACTTCGGCCCGAGTGCCTGCCGGGCCCGCTCCCGCTCGGAGACGAACTTCAGCATTCCGACGGTGAAGGCGGTCGCCTGGCCGGGTACCGCGATATAGCGATCCACCTCCCGCACGATTGTCCCGTCGGGCGCCGCGGAATTCTCCTGCAGGTAGCGGATCGCCTCTTCCCGCGACCACCGTTTGTAGTGCAGGCCACTATCGACGACGAGTCGACACGCCCGCCACAGCTCGCCCGTGAGGCGTCCGAGATCCCCGTACGGATCGCGATAAAAGCCCATGTCCTTGCCGAGCCGTTCCGCGTAGAGGCCCCACCCTTCGACAAAGGCGGTGTCCTGCCACCACTCGTTGATTTTGCGGAGCCTCGGAATCGCGGCGTCCGTCTGGATCGTCGCAATCTGCATGTGATGACCCGGGACTCCCTCGTGATACAGCAGATCCTCCAGCTCGTAGAGCGGCTGCAGATGCATGTCGGACAGATTCAGGTAGACGACACCCGGTCTGCGGCCATCCGT
>DATBCZ010000546.1:0-4641 GCA_036270175.1 Steroidobacteraceae bacterium
TCCCTGGGGTATTGCGGGTGAATCTGACTTCCATACTCCACGGCTTTCATCACACGGTCCTGCGGAGCCATTGCCGTGAATTCCATCGCATTGCGGCCCCAGATGTAGGCCCCCAGCAGTACGCCCTTGCCACCACTGTGATAGCCGTAATTCGGGTAACCGATGTTGGTGATGGGCAGATCGGTGTAGCTGATGCCGCCGTAGATGTGATCATCCTCCTCCCAGAAGCGGCGCTTGAACTGCAAGCCGACTTTGACCGCCGAGGCGTACGGCACCGCTCCGATCGCCGCGGCCAGCGACGGACCGACATTCATCGGGATCTGCGCGAGGATCGGCAGCGGAATCGTGCACACGCACCAGTCTGCCTCGGCGATGAGCTTCGTTCCGGGTTTGCCGGTGTCTTCATAGGTGGCGGTGACACCGTGCTCGTCCTGTTGGATCTGGATCACCTTGGAGTTGTAACGGATCAACGGGCCGAGCTCGCGACCGAACGCCTCACCAACACGGCCCATTCCGCCCACCGGCTGGAACAACGCCGTCTGCATATCGAAGTCATCCCCGACCGGAATACCTTCCCACAGCCGCGAATCCAGGATGTCGCCCAAGCCGATCGGCTCGGAAGGAATCGGGCGGGCGGTCAGTCCGCCTCCCGGATGTTTCAGGTACCCACGCCGCTCGCTGCTCGAGCTGCTGGCGACGTACGAGTAGTTTCGATCGAGGGCGCCCCAAGCCTGCAGCGACTCGAGAAGTTTCTCCCGATCCTCCTTGCTCACCGCGGTATCGAGGGCACTCTGTTGAGTGGCCTTCGCCAACAGCTCCGCCACGTGGCCCTGGTAATCCGCCTTGATCTCGCGATAGCGCCGCGGCTTACCACCGAACGCGCGACTATTGTGCAGATACGCGTTGTAGTTGACCTGGACGAACGCTTCCAGCGGAACGCCGAGCCGCTTGCAGTAATTGAGCATGCCGCGGTGGTGATACGGGATCCGCCACGGGCCTGGATTGATATAAAGGTCTTTATCGAACTCGCAATGCTGGGTCGCCCCACCGAGCTCGGTGTAGGTGTCGCCGCCCCGCAAGCTCCAGTTGCGCCCACCGGCGCGGCCGTTGAACTCCAACACCTGCACCAGGTAGCCGGCGTTGCGCAGCTCGTAGGCGGCGGTCATGCCCGCCATCCCGGCGCCCAGCACCAGCACCGAGGCGCCGCGCGGGGTCCCTTGCAAATCGATGGGCCCGCGATAAGGAGATTCCGCCGCAAAGCCGAGACTGCTCATGGCCTGGTACATGGCGCCCGCGCCAGCGGTCGCGCCGATCATGCCCAGCAGCTCGCGGCGGCTCAATGAAGCAGCACCACCACCCTCATTTGCCATCGTAACCCCGCAATCGAAGCCCCCCTCGATTGAGCTCTACCGCCGCAAGGGAGAGCAAGTACGTAGACTTAGCACACAGATCAAGGGTGGACAAGCGGCCGTGCGATTAACGTCGAGCTGCCGCGTCGCCTGCGCTCTCGATTATCGTCCCGACATCGACTGGATGGGAACGAGTTCGTGCGAAACTGGCGGCGTTTAGCTCAAATGCGAGGCGCGAATAGTTATGACTGACACTCAACCTGGTACCGACTCGGACGAGTGGTCGAGATGGTTGCTACACGTGCGTCACGGTGGCGACCCCTCCTTCGACCAGAGAATCCGCGGCACCCTGGATGATTTCGCCAACCGGGTCCTGGATGGTGCCGGGCTCGCACCCGGCATGACGCTAGCCGATATCGGCACCGGTACAGGTCTCGTAGCCTTCCGCGCCATCGAGCGCGTCGGGCCATCCCTCCGCGTCGTGCTCACCGACATCTCCGCCCCCCTGCTCCGTCACGTCGAAGGGCTTGCGAGCGAACGCGGCGTGCACGGGCAATGCACTTTCATTGAATGTGGCGCGGACAAACTCGGCGCCATCCCGGATTCTTCGGTCGACGTGGTCACGACGCGGGCCGTGCTCGCCTATGTTGCCGACAAGGGCGCCGCCCTGCGAGAGTTTCTCCGTATCCTGAAACCGGGCGGCCGCATCTCGCTTGGCGAGCCCATCTTCCAGGACGACGCGTTCGCCGCCTGCGCCCTGAGAAAGATGATCGATGAGCCTCCCCAACAGGCGGCCCCTACCGATCGTTTCAGGCCGCTGCTGCACCGTTGGAAAGCCGCGCAATTTCCGGACACGCCCGGGAAACTCGCGGCCAGCCCGATCGCGAACTTCTCCGAGCGCACCTTGTTTGAATTGACCCGCGTGGCCGGTTTCACACCGATCCACCTGGAACTGCACATCGACATGCGTCCTGCCGACATCGCGTCCTGGAAGACCTTCCTGGAAACCTCACCCCACCCCTGGGCCCCGCCACTCACCGACATCCTCGCGCAACAATTCACCCCCTCAGAACAACAATACTTCGAGGAGATCATGCGCCCGCTGGTGGAGTCCGGACGCGCGCTGACGACTATTCGCACGGCATACATCACCGCCACGAAGCCGTAGCGTCACTTACGGGGTTGCATCCCCGAGTTCGCAGCCCCCGACACTGAATCTCCAAACCGCCGGCCCGCCTGCAGCGCCCCTCGAGCGCTGCGGGCCGCGCCTCTCCCGCCGCGTCCTGCCGTTACGGCCTCCCCGCCTCCCGACACAATTTCTCTTGTAAGGTTGTGTCACCATACTGCAACATTGGGCTCCTAACATCTAACCAGGCAGGCGTTTGTTGCAAAAACACCACGCGACGAAGCGGTGTCAGGTCGAAATTGGTGCAACCCTGCGCTCGATGATGTTACCTCGGTGCATCACGGCGCGAGCTCACCGGGGTCCTTCGTCTCAAGCGTTCTAGCTGACACAACAATACCGGCGGCGCCCGGCGCGCGCACGCTTCGTACGACAGGCGAGTCAGCGCGCCTGCCGCCCGACATCGATTCCAGTAATTGGGGACGGACTTAAAGCAATGAATTCAAATCCAAAGCTATCCCGGGCTATTGCCGCCATTTTGAGCACCTCCGCCCTGGGCGCCGGAGCCGCGCACGCCGCCCCAGCGGCCGATTCGAGTGATTCCGAAGGAATTACCGAAGTGACCGTCACGGCGCAGCGCCGCAACGAATCCGTCCAGCAGGTTCCCATCACGATTCAGGCGATCACCGGCGAGCAACTCGGCCAGCTGAACGTCACGAACTTCGATGAAGCCATCAAGTACCTGCCGAACGTGACCTTCGGACAGAACGGTCCCGGCTCCGGCAACATCTTCATGCGCGGACTGAGCGCCGGATTCGCCGGTAACCAGTCGAGCGCCACCATCGCCCAGTTCCCGAACGTCGCGACCTACCTCGACGACCAGTCGCTGACGTTCCCGGCGCGCAACCTGGATGTCTACTTCGTGGACATGGAGCGCGTGGAAGTGCTCGAAGGCCCGCAGGGTACGTTGTTCGGCGGCGGCGCCGAGGCCGGCGCGGTCCGCTACATCACCAACAAGCCGAAGCTGAACGTCACCGAGGGGAACGCCGAGGGGAGTTACGGCACGACGGCCCATGGAAGCAATAACGGCAGTGCCAATGCGACCATCAACCTGCCGCTCATCCAGGACACCCTGGCCGTGCGCGCAGTCATTTACAGCGACCATCGCGGCGGCTACATCGACAACGTGCCCAGCACCTTCACCCGCAAGAACAGCGATCTAGGCAATTTCTACGCCGGCATCAAGCCGACCGGCGGCGTTTGCCCCAATGGCCTGCCGGCCACCTCGACCTACTGCGCGGTGCCGGGCAGCCCGGTCGTCAACAACAACGGTCTCGCGGGCCGCGCCTCCAACCCGGTCGACTACAACGGCATACGCGCCTCCGCCTTGTATCAGATCAATGACGACTGGGATGTGTTGGTCGCGCAGAGCTACCAGAACATGGAAGCGGACGGCGAGTTCACGCAATTCCCGGTCGGATCGGACGGCCAGAAGCTCGGCGCCTGGGAGGTGACCGCATTCTCCCCCGCATACGACAAGGATAAGTTCGAAGACACCTCCTGGACCGTCAACGGCAAGATCGGCGATCTCAAGGCCGTCTATACCGGCGGTTACCTGGTGCGTCACATCGACCAGACCAACGACTATACTAACTACGCGCGCAGCGCGGGCGGGTGGTACTACAGCTGCACCGGGGGAAGTGGGCTCGGATCCGGAACGACCCCGACGTGCTATTCGCCGGTGACTTCCTGGCACGACACCGTGCGCAACACTCACCAGAGCCATGAATTTCGCCTGAGCACGCCCGACGACTGGCGCGCGCGTGCAATAGCGGGAGCGTACTGGGAGGACTTCGAGATCCAGGACGTGATGAACTTCCTCTACAAGACCATCCCGTCGTGCACTCCGGATAACCTAACCGCCGCCTTGGGTGGAGGGGCGCCCTGCGTCGCTAACGTCAAGACGGCTCCAGGGAGCACCGCTGTAGATCCCGGCGTGCGCAATGACAACACCGCGTTCGGCGAGGACGCACAGCGCGGTTACAAGCAGACCGCATTCTTCACCTCGGTTGACTACGACATCATCCCGAAGGTGCTCACGGTAACGGGCGGCACGCGCTGGTACCGTTACAGCGAATTCGAAACCGGATCGGTTTATGCCACCGGAAC
>DATBCZ010000547.1:0-8094 GCA_036270175.1 Steroidobacteraceae bacterium
GCAAGCGGCACCGCCTGCGTGTCGAGGTAACGGGGGCTCCGCTGATCGTCGATGGTGACGTTACCCGTCTCGGGCAGGTGTTGGCGACTCTCATCGACAACAGCGCGATGTATTCGAATCCCGAAAGTCCGATCAGAGTTACACTCGCCCGCGACTCCACGGACGCCGTGATGACGGTCGCAGACAGTGGAATCGGCATTGCGCCGGAGTTGCTTCCCTGGGTGTTTGATATGTTTGCCCGCCCGAGCCCGCAGTGCATCGGTGCGCGCAGTGGCCTGGGCATCGGACTCACCCTGGTCAAGCGCCTGGTGGAGCTCCACGGTGGGGGTATCGAAGCGCATAGTGAGGGCCTGAATCGCGGCAGCACGTTTACGGTGCGCCTGCCTCTGGCCGTGGACGCGACAGGCTCCTAAAGGCCGGTGTAAGCGGATCGTAACGCATCGCCGCGGCGCGAGCGACGGGCGTCGCCGCCGGCGGTTGCTGCCGAATCCCGGCGACAGCCCCCATACGGCATAATCGGCCCCTCTTTTTTTCCGGAGGGGTCGATGCCCGCGCCGCATCCCAGGTCTGCCGCGCACCGTTGGGCCGTGCGCATCGTCATCGCGTTGGCGCCGATCTGGCTCCTCGGTATCCTTTACCGGAATCTGTGGACACCGGACGAGCCCCGCGAGGCGGATATCGTCTGGCGCATGAGTCAGCAGACCGATCGGACCCTGCCGCAACTCGCTGGAACCCCCTTTCTCGAGAAGCCGCCGCTGTCGTATTGGATGTCCGCGGACGCCTTGCGGCTCTTTGGTGACTCGCCAGCGGCAGCTAGGGCGCCCAACGTTCTGTATGCGGTCATTACCGCTCTCGCGATTGGCACCCTGGCATTTGCCATGGCCGGAAATGCGGCGGCAATCGTGGCGGCGCTCGTGTCCGCGACGGCCATCATCGTCTTCCGGGTGACGGTTTGGCTGGCACCCGACGCATGTCTGCTCGCGGGTTGCGCTGTCGCGCTCCTCGGAGCGTGGCTGGGCTTCACCGCGCCCGTCGGCCGCCGCAAGTTTCTCGGCTACTGCGTGATGCACATCGGCGCCGCGATGGGTTTCATGGCAAAGAGCGCTCCCGGGTGGATGGCGCCGGCGCTGGCAATCGGCGCCATCATCGTGTGGGAGCGCCGTTGGTCTGAGTTACGACGTTGGGAGCTGTACGCGGGTTTGATCCTGCAGGCCCTCATCATCGGCCCATGGATCTGGGCGGTAACACTGGCTCCAGGAGGCAGTGACGCCCTGTTGGCCCTCTTCTGGCACAACGTAGTGGGCCGTTTCACCAAGATCTCCGCGCCTGCCGCTCTCGACTACAGCGGCGGCCACAAGAACACGCCCGGAAAATACTTCCTCGAGTTGCCGGTCTACCTGCTGCCCTGGACACTGCTCGTGGCGGCAGCACTGCGGCGCGCCTGGGATCGGGTTCGTGTGCCGGGACCGGCGGGCACGCCGTGGCGATTTGCCGTTGCTGCCGCGTTGCCCTTTCTGATTGTTTTATCGCTGGCGGCGACGGCTCGTGACATCTACTCGGCACCGGCACTCCCGGGCTTCGGGCTGTTGGTCGCCCTGTGGATCACCGACGCGCGGCTCTCGCCAACCCGGTTCGACAAGTGGGCGCTTCGCTGGACCCGATGGTTGGTGGCGGTCATTGCGTGCGGGTTTGCCCTATTTCCCGCTGTGCTGGCGCTGGTCACAGCTTCGGCCGTCTCCCGGGCCGTGTGCCTGGCGGCGACGCTCGCGGCGCTCACTGTTACTTTCATGGCAACGAGACTTTCGGCGCAGGCACAGGCGCGCGGCGACTTCCATCGCAGTTTCGGATGGACGTACACGTCGTATGCCACGGCACTGTGTTTGATGGCCCTCGCTACCTTTCCCTCCATCGACCGGTGGCACGATCTGGGAAGTCTCGCGCAACGCATTCGCGACGATTCCGCGCACGCGGATCTGGCGTTGTTGACGCCCGACGAGACTACGATCGCAATGCTGGATAACGGGTTGCGGACGCCATTTACTGTTCTGTCGAATGACGGGGCCGTCGCCACGTGGTTCAACGCGCACGGGCGCAGTGGGCGCGTACTCGTTCTTTTACCGGGACACGCTGCCGGCGAGCTCACTGGACTGCTCGACCACTTCCATACAGTGAAGCCTCCCGACGACGGTGCGGCAGGAACCTTGGCGGCCGAGGGGGTCGCATCGCTGTTGCAGCGCTATGAGGTACCCCAGGGACGCCGTTACGCGCTGCTCGGACCGCCAGCACGGTAAGATGGCACCGGCCTCAACGTCCGGCGGAAACCAAGGGTCCCCCAATGTCGCAAGGCGATTTGAATCTCTCGCGTAACCTGCGCGAACGGCACATCCAACTCATCGCGCTCGGTGGCACCATCGGGGTGGGGTTGTTTCTCGGCTCGGCCAAGGCCATCCATCACGCCGGTCCCGGGCTGCTGCTGGCCTACGCCGTGGGTGGAGTGATGGTTTTCCTCATCATGCGGGCGTTGGGGGAGTTGCTCACCTATCGCCCCGTGGCGGGGTCATTCGCGGTCTATGCGGATGAGTTCTGCGGGCCTTTCGCAGGTTTTGCGACCGGCTGGTCCTACTGGTTCATGTGGGTGGTGACCGCGATGGCGGAGCTGACAGCCATCGGCATTTATGTGCGCTACTGGTTTCCAGCTGTGCCGCAATGGCTGCCCGCCCTGGTGGCGCTCGTCGCGCTGTATGGGGCGAACCAACTCGCGGTGCGGGTCTTCGGCGAGCTGGAATTCTGGTTCGCGCTCATCAAAGTCGTCACCATTGTCGGCCTCATTGTCGGTGGCCTGTTCGTGATTTTTTTCCACGTCGGGGACCTTGGCACGACCGCGAGCTTCACGAACTTGTGGTCTCACGGGGGCTTTCTGCCCTTCGGAATCCTGGGAGTGCTGCTCACGCTGCAGATGGTGACCTTCGCCTACCAGGGTGTGGAGTTGATCGGTGTCACGGCCGGCGAGGCCGAAAATCCCGAGGTCGTGTTACCGAAGGCCACCAATGGCATCACCTACCGCATTCTCATTTTCTACATCGGCGCGCTTCTGGTCATCATGTCGCTCGTGCCCTGGACGGAGCTCAGCCCTGACATGAGTCCGTTCGTATTCGTGTTCGACAAGATGCGGGTGCCGGCGGCAGCCACCATCATTAACCTCGTGGTGATCACGGCGGCTACTTCCTCCTGCAACAGCGGAATCTTCAGCACGGGCAGGATGCTCTTCTCCCTCGCGCAACGGGGCCAGGCCCCTCGCGCCCTCGCCCAACTCAGTGCGCAACGCGTTCCCGCGCAGGGCATCAACGTCTCGGCGGCCGTGATGTTGGTCGCGGTGGCGCTGAACTACGTGGTTCCCGAGAAAGCGTTCGTCTATGTCACGAGCGTTTCCACCATCGGAACCTTGTGGACCTGGGGAATCATCATGGTCGCGCACCGGAACTATCGGCGCGCGGTAGCTGCGGGAAGCGCTCGAGCAGCGCCCTTTCGCATGCCGGGAGCGCCTTACGCGAACTGGCTGGTCATCGTGTTCCTGCTCGCCGTAACCGCGATGTTGGGGCTCGATGACGACACGAGGGTGGCGTTATATGTGGCACCGGTATGGTTTGGGGTGTTAGGCCTCGGCTACCTGTGGTCGAAACCCCAACCCGCGCAGCACGGCGCCTGATGCCAGACTCACAGAAGATTCATGACTTTCCTGATACTTTTCCTGGCCTCCCTCTGGGCGGGCACGCAAAACGCGCTCGCCGGTGGCGGATCTTTTATCACTCTGCCTACATTGATGCTGACCGGCATGGACGCACGGGCGGCCAACATCACGTCAGCTGTTGCGTTATTTCCCGCGCAGGTCGCGACCGGCTGGACAGGGCGTAAGCACGTCCAGGGCGCGGCGGGCTTGCCCTTCCGGGTTATAGCTATCATCAGCCTGGTGGGCGGCGCGCTCGGCGCAATCCTGCTGCTCGTCACTCCGCCGTCGTTCTTCGCACACCTCCTGCCCTGGCTGGTGTTGTTCGCAACAGCAGTTTTCGCCTGGGGAAGCTTCGGGCCGCGCAGCGAGGGCCCGCCCAGACTCAACCGCTTCGGCACAGGCGGCGTGCAGTTCTGTATTTCCATTTACGGCGGCTATTTCGGTGGCGGCATCGGATTTTTGATGTTGGCCGCTCTCACAGCGTCGGGTGTCATGATGCGCGCCGCCAGTGCGACCAAGAACGTCCTGGCCGCGGTCATGAACGCCTCGGCGGTCCTCATTCTGGTGACCTCACCCGAGGTCCGTTGGATCCAGGCCGGCGTTTCCGGCGCGGGGGCCATATTGGGCGGCGTGGCGGGTGGCCTGATGCTGCAGAAAGTGAACGAGAAGATGTTGCGGTTCGCGGTGGTGCTGATCGGGATCGCGCTGACTATTGGCTTGTTCGTGCGCGCTCACTAACGCCGCAGCGGCCGCCTGACACCGCGGCCGCGGTTGCACCGGAACAGTGCCAACGTGCGGCGCTGCTCCCGCTTAGCGACGAGCGGGGACCTCTCTCGGAATAGGCGGGCGATCTCGCACTTCAGGGGCGTGCCGCAGTGCGCGCGGACGGTCTCGAGACTGTAAGATGATCCCTCACCCCCGTTCCCCTTTCCAAGAGAGCTCGTATGTCGAAGTTATTCTCGAACACCGTCATTGGACCGCTTGCCCTGCAGAATCATCTGGTGATGTCGCCGCTGACGCGCAGTCGCGCCATCGGTAACATCCCGAACGAACTGATGGCGGAGTACTACTCGCAGCGGGCCTCTCTCGGTCTGTTGATTGCCGAAGGCACGTCGCCCTCCCCGAACGGGCTGGGTTACGCGCGCATCCCCGGTATATTTTCCGCCGAGCAGGTGGAGGGATGGAAGCTTGTCACAAAGGCGGTTCACGCCAAGGGCGCGCAGATGTTTGTACAGCTCATGCACTGCGGACGCATCGCGCATCCTTTGAACCTGCCCAAGGGCGCACGCGTGCTGGCCCCCTCCGCCGTAGCGGCGGCGGGCGAGATGTGGACCGATGCCGAGCAGATGAAGCCGCTGCCGGTTCCGCAGGCTATGACCGAAGCCGACATCAAACAAACCATCGACGAGTTCGTCCTAGGGGCGAAGAACGCGATCGCGGCGGGATTCGACGGCGTCGAGCTGCACAGTGCGAACGGCTACCTGCTCGAGCAGTTCATTCGACCCAACTCGAATCAGCGTACGGATGCCTACGGCGGCACGATCGAAGGCCGCGCGCGTTTCGTGCTCGAGGTCGTGGACGCCACCATCAAGGCGATCGGCAAAGAAAAAGTGGGCATCCGCATTTCTCCGTACGGTGTATTCAACGACATGCCCCTGTACCCGCAGATGGAGTCCGACTACAACTATCTCGCGAGACAACTCAACGAGCGTGGACTGCTGTACATCCACCTCGTGGATCACTCGTCGATGGGCGCGCCAGTGATTCCCGACTCGATCCGCACGATGTTGCGCAGCCAGTCCAACCTGCACCTGATTTTCTCGGGCGGCTATGACTTCAAGCGTGCCGAAGGCGATATTGCTGCGGGCAAGGCGGATCTCATCGCCGTCGGCAAGGCGATCCTCGCCAATCCGGACCTCAAGAAGCGCTGGGAAACGGGGGCCGCGCTCAACGCTCCCGACATGAACACGTTCTATACGCCGGGCCCGAAAGGCTATACCGACTACCCGACCCTGAGCTGAAAGAGGCGCGAAACCAACATCCCGTTACACGGGCTGCGGTCGGGCCACCCGGCTCGCACGCAGCCCGCACAGGGCCCGCGCCCACGCCACCCGGCTTCGCACGCCGCCCGCACAGGCCCGCGCCCACACCCGGCTCGCGCGCAGCCCGCACCGCGCACTCCCCGCCCCGAAGCGGCGGTTTCCGTAGCCTTTACTTCAGATGTATCGTACGATATATTCTCAGTAGAGGTACTCACCCATGTTCAGACACACCCATCACTATTGCGCTGGCCGCGGCGGCCACGGTCACTTCGGCGCCGGCGGCGGTCGGCCCGGCTTTTTCGGCGGTCCTTTTGGAGGCGGCGGGTTTCGCGGCGGCGGTGGCATGCGCACTGCCCGGGTGCTCGGCTCGGGCGACCTGCAGCTGCTCATCCTGCTGTTGCTGAGCGAAAAGCCCCGACATGGCTACGAGATCATCAAGGCCATTGAAGAGCATTCCAGCGGCATGTACACACCCAGCCCCGGAATGGTCTATCCCGCCCTCACCTACCTGGAAGAGACAGGCTACGCCACCGCCGCGGCTGAGGGCACCAAAAAGCTGTTCAACATTACGGCCGAGGGGGCCGACCACCTGGCGAAGAACCGCGTCGCCGCCGACGAGATCTGGAACCGGCTGGCGGTGTTCGGGCGTAAGCTCGCACACATGCAACAGCAGTACGCGGAAGACGAGGACGTCGCCGACAATTTCGGCCGCGGCTCGCGAGATTCCGCGCGCGGCGAGTGGCGCCAGATGAAGGCGGAATTCCTGGGACTGCGCGACGAGTTGAAGGCCGCCATCTACGAGAAACTCAACTCCTCACTCGAAGAGAAAAAGCGCGTGTTGCAAATCCTCCGGCGCACGATCGACGAGATCCGCTCTAAATGAACGACCCGAAACCCGCCGGCGCCGGTCCGGCCACTGGTATGGCGGCTGCTGCTGTGACGGCTGCTGGCAAGCCCACCGTCGGTATGCCGGCCACCGGCGCGCCGGCCGCAGCATTCTCGAGCTACCAGAAGTTCGTGGTGGCGATGCTGGCCTTCTTACAGTTCACCATCGTCCTCGACTTCATGATGCTGTCGCCGCTGGGCGCCCTCGTCATGCCGGCTCTCAACATCACGCCGTCGCAATTCGGCCTGGTGGTCTCGACTTACGCCTTCAGCGCCGGGCTTTCCGGGCTGCTCACGGCGGGCTTCGCGGATCGCTTCGACCGCAAGAAACTGTTGATCGTCTTCTACGCGGGCTTCGTTGCCGGGACACTGCTCTGCGCCATCGCTGCCACCTACCCCATGCTGTTGGTCGCGCGGATGGTGACGGGACTGTTTGCCGGAGTAGTTGGCTCGGTATCCTTCGCGATCGTCACGGATCTGTTTCCGATCCAGATGCGTGGTCGGGTCATGGGAGTCATTCAGACGGCGTTTGCGGCCAGCACGGTGATGGGCATCCCGGTGGCCCTGTTCCTGTCGAATCACTGGGGCTGGAACGCACCGTTTTTCATGGTCGTGGCCGTCAGTGCCGCGGTGGGTGGCCTGATCCAGACCAAGCTGCTGCCGGTCAATGAGCACCTGAAACACCATCCCGATCGGAGCCCGTTGCATCACCTGCTGCAGACGGTCACCAACCGCAGCTACATACAGGGGTTTCTCACGACTGGCTTGCTGAGCGTGGGTGGCTTCATGCTCATGCCTTTCATCAGCATATTCAGCGTGCATAACATCGGGCTGCCGCTCGAGCAGCTACCGCTCGTCTACATGATCACGGGCGCGTTCTCCATCGTGGCGGGCCCGTTGATTGGTCGCGCCAGCGACGCCTACGGAAAACTAAAGGTGTTCGCCTTCGGCTGCGTGCTGACGGTCGGGATGGTGTTGATCTATACACACATGCACAAGAGTCCGCTGTGGATGCTCTGCGTGGTCATGGTGTTACTGCAGATCGGCATTTTCTCGCGCATCATCTCCTCTTCCGCGCTGCTATCCGCATTGCCGCAGCCCGCCGATCGCGGCTCCTACATGTCGGTCAGCTCCTCACTACAGCAGGTTGCCGGGGGTGTCGCCTCCGTGATCGCTGGATTCATTGTGGTGGAAGCGCCAAGCGGCGAGTTGGTGCATTTCGATATCCTGGGATATGTGCTCGTCTGCACGACGGCGATCACCCTGGTAATGATGTATTTCATCGATCGGAAAATGAGGGGCGAGCGCGCTAAAGGCGCGATCCCGGCGGCCTCCATCCCTGCGCCGGAGCCTATCCCGGTCCCAGAATAGCTGGCCCTGGGCAAACATCCCAGCCGCCGTCTCTGCTTAGCAACCCGCCCTGGGCGCACCGCGCCCTTG
>DATBCZ010000548.1:0-5927 GCA_036270175.1 Steroidobacteraceae bacterium
GCGTTTCAATAAGTGGCACGCCCTGCCCCCGGAACAGCGCCAGGCTTTGCGCGAGCGCTGGCAGAAATTTCAATCACTGCCGCCCAGTCAACAGTCGGACGTGCGCCAGAACTACCATAGGTTCCAACAGTTGCCGCCCGGCCAGCGCCAGATGCTGCGCGAGCGGTGGCACAACGCCACCCCGGCACAGCGTCAGCAGATGTTAGAGCGCGGCCGCGAGATGCGGGAGAAACGCATGCAACAGCGGATGCCGATGACCAGGCCCCCCGCCAGACAGCCTCACTGAGCTAGCCGGTCATCGGGTCACCCGCGCCCGCACCGGTATCGGCACATTACAAACATCAACATGCCCCGCCGGCACCTTGAACCATTCCTCATGGCGATTGCGGCGTGCGTCAATGTAGTCCGTGAAAGTCTGTGTGTCCGTCCGAAGCTCCTCCAGCGGCGTCCGTTGTGCTTCGGGCACATCTGCGGCCACCTTGAAGGACTTGATCGTTACCCGCTGCTCCGGCTTCTCGTAGAAGCCCATGGCCCCGGTGCCACGCGGAAGCGATGAAAGGAGCTCGATACCTTGCACGACCCGACCGAGCAACGTGACATTGCGATCGAGATGTCTCGGGGCATGACCTATGACCGCGTAGAGCTCGGTCCCGCCACCGCTGTCGACGTCGTTGTCGCGTCCGGCGCCCACCATACCGTAACAATGGATGAGCCAGGCGCGCCCGAGTTTCGGGTCGATCGCTGCCGGGAAGCCATCGGAAAATCCGACCTCCGGCGCATAGGTGTCGGGCTCCGCCAGCGGCATAAAAGACAGGCCACGCGAGGTACGCTCGAATTCCGCCGCCACGCTACGCTGCGCGTTGCCGACCGACTTCTTGCCCTCCGGATCGCCCCACTGCGCGACGTAGTTGTCCTGTACGCGTTCGACCCAGAGTCCATTGAAGTAACCCTGGCGCGCCAGCGCCTCAACATTCGCAACGTAATGCGGGGCGAACTGCGGTGCGAGCTCGATGATGACCCGGCCCGCCGGAAGGTCCATGTAAAGCGTGCTTTGCGGATCGATCAGCCGCCAGTCGGCGGGAGTCGATGCCGCCAAAACTTCCGCCGTCGTCAGCGTCTTCTTGGTCGCTTGCCCGGTGGCGGCCGCAGTCGTTGTTTCAGCCGCGCGCGATGTTGACATACACGCGAGCGCTGCAAGCACAACTGCCAACTGCCCCAGGACTGGCGCGCCCGGCCTCTTCAAGCACGACTTTTTCTTCATATCCGAACCGAGCGCCCCCGCCGTCACCCGACGGCCTTGATGGCCTGAATCAGCTCCGCTCCGACTTTCTGCGCATCCCCATACAGCATCCGCGTGTTGTCGAGGTAGAACAGGGCGTTCTCGATACCCGAGAACCCCGCGCCCTGGCCACGTTTGATCACGACGACATTCTTCGCCTTGTCGGCGTTGAGAATGGGCATGCCGTAGATTGGGCTCGATTTGTCGGTGCGGGCGACCGGATTCACCACATCGTTCGCACCGATGATGAGCGCGACATCCGCAGTCTCGAACTCCGCGTTGATCTCATCCAGGTCGGAGATGAGATCGTACGGCACACCGGCCTCAGCCAGCAGCACGTTCATGTGTCCCGGCATGCGGCCCGCCACGGGGTGAATGGCAAACTTGACAGTGACGCCACGATCGATCAACAACTGGCACAGCTCCCAGATCTTGTGCTGCGCCTGGGCAACTGCCATGCCGTAACCCGGCACTACGATCACCTTTTGCGCGAAGGCCATCATGACCCCCACGTCCGAAGCTTCGATCGGTTTCATGCTGCCGGTGACCGTTCCGGTCGCGGCACCGCCCGTATCGCCGAAGCCCGAGAACAGCACGTTGCCGAGTGAGCGGTTCATCGCTCGAGCCATCAACTGCGTCAGCAGGGTGCCGGCCGAACCGACCACCGTACCGGCAATGATCATCGCCGCATTGTTCAACACGAAGCCTTCGAATCCGACCGCGAGGCCGGTGAGGGCGTTGTAGAGCGAGATCACGACAGGCATGTCCGCGCCACCGATGGGCAGCGTCATCGTGAGGCCGAGGATCAAGGCGAGCACGAAGAACGCGGTGACGACCGCCGGTGAGGCGTTGATGTGGAGCGCCACCAAACCGCCTAACACGAGCGCCGCCACGAGCAACAACAGATTCAGAATCTGCTGGCCGCTGAAGCGCACGCTGCGTTTGATGAGACCCTGCAGCTTGCCGAATGCAATCGCGCTGCCGCTGAACGATACGGCACCGATGATGCCGCCGACGACGGCGAGGATCGAAGCCGCGTAACTATCCATTTCGCCACGGTAGAGCTCCACCGCCGCGATCGCAGCAGCGGCGCCACCGCCCATACCGTTATAGAGCGCGATCATCTGCGGCATGTCGGTGATGGCGACGCGCTTGCCGCTCCACCAGGCAAACCCGCCGCCCACCAGGATGGCCGGAATGATCCACTCATAGTTCGACATTCCCGGATAGGCGAATGTCACCGCGGTGGCGACCAGCATGCCGGCGCCGGCCCACGTGATGCCGCTGCGGGCGGTCACGGGCGAACTCATGCGTTTCAGGCCGAGGATGAACAGCGCTGCTGTAACGAAATAACTCGCCTGGATGACCAGGTCACGATACTCGTCGAACATTAATGCGCCCTCTTGCCGCCGCCGTTGCGGGCGCCACTACTAGCCTTGAACATCTCCAACATCCGCTCGGTGACGACGTAACCACCGACGGCGTTACCCGCCGCGAGCAGCACGCCGATGAAGCCGATGATTTTCTCCAACGGCGTGTGTGCGCTGCCCAGCGCCACCATCGCGCCTACCAGCACGATGCCGTGTACGAAGTTCGATCCCGACATGAGCGGCGTGTGCAGGATCACCGGTACTCGCGAGATAACCTCGTAGCCGGTGAAAGCCGCGAGCATAAAAATATAGAGCGCAACCATTCCAGTCATGTGTGCTTTCCCCTCTGGTCAGCCGGCCAACGCCTTGGCGGTCGGCTCGTGTTTGATTTCCCCGCCGTGCGTGAGGCACGACTTCGCGAATACCTCGTCGCTCCAGTCGATCTTCAGCTCGCCTTTATCGATGGCCGGCTTGAGAAAGTTCAGCAGGTTGCGCGCGTACATCTCGCTCGCGTTATAGGCGAGATCGCTGGCGAGATTGAGCGGACCGATGATCTTCACGCCCTGGTGCTCGACGATTTCGCCCGCGCGCGTGAGCTCGCAGTTACCGCCTTGCTCGGCGGCAATGTCGACGACGACCGAGCCCGGTCTCATGCGCTCTACTGCGGCGCGGGAGATGATCTTTGGCGCCGGCCGGCCCGGCACGGATGCGGTCGTCACGACGGCGTCCGCTGCCGCGATTCGCGAGTCCAGCACTTCCTGTTGCTTGCGTTTTTCTTCGTCGGTGAGCTCGCGAGCGTACCCGCCCGTGCCGTCGGCACTTACCCCGGTATCGACGAACTTCGCGCCCAGGGACTTGACCTGTTCCTTGGTTGCGCTTCGCACGTCATACGCTTCGACTACGGCTCCGAGGCGCCGCGCGGTCGCGATGGCCTGGAGTCCCGCGACACCCGCCCCAATGATGAGAACCTGCGACGGGCGGATAGTCCCGGCGGCGGTGGTGAGCATCGGCATGAACTTCTGCAGATTGTCGGCGGCGATGAGCACGGCCTTGTAGCCGGCGATGGCTGCCTGAGAGGACAGGGCGTCCATCGACTGTGCTCGCGAGATACGAGGAATGAGCTCCACGGCGAAACTGGTGATCCCGCGCCCCTGCAACGCTTTGACCTCCGCCTGCCGCGCGTGTGGCTGCATGAAACCGATGACCACGGCCCCCGGCTTGAGCCGCTGAATCTGGTCCACGGTGAGCGGCTGGACCGTCAGGACCACATCCGACTGCTCCAGCACGGCGCCCGCCGAGTCCGCCCAGGTGACGTCCTTATATGTGGAATCAGGGAATTGCGCCCGGGTGCCGGCACCGCGCTCGACCAAAACCCGGGCTCCGGTCTGAGCGAGCTTCGCGGCGACCTCTGGAACCACACTTACGCGCGTTTCTAGCGGCGCGCACTCTCGAAGCGCACCTATTGTGACTGGCATGCAAGGCCCTCATGGGAAAGCAGCGTGGCCGGTCGACCACGTTGTAGGAAATGTTTAATCTAATTAAGACGTTGCGTTGTTGAATTCTTGCACAAAAGTGCCTTATCTTACACCTGCCATGCTAGGCATCGACCTCGAACGCGCCGATCACGGCGACCAGGATGAGCTGCGCATCGTCTCCACACCGGCGGCGCGCGGGCTCTCTCAGCTTGTCCTTCGTACGGACGTCGCGGGCATGCCCCTCGAGTGGATCGACTACAAGGAAGCGGCCCGCCTCTACCACCAGGAGCAGGTGGCCTATACGTGCGGCTCCATGTTGTACAAGTTGTACGGCGGGGTCAATGCACTCACCGGGCGACGCACCATCCTCGAAGTCAACTCGATTGTCGCCACAATCGGACACACCGGGAATCCCGGCAACACCCGGCACGACTATGTCCCACCGTTGAACAACCAGACACTGTTCCGGCGCGACGCTTATCTGTGCATGTATTGCGCGATCCGCTTCCCGTCGCGGGAGCTGTCGCGCGATCACATCCGCCCCTTCAGCCAGGGCGGTGTCGATATCTGGACGAACGTCGTGACGGCGTGCCGCCGTTGCAACAACCAGAAGGCCTCGCGCACGCCCGAACAGGCGAAAATGCAGCTCATCGCCGTGCCGTTCACGCCGACGTACGCTGAGTATATTTTCCTCAAAGGGCGTCGCGTGCTGGCCGACCAGATGGAGTACCTCCTGGCGCACTTCCCGCGCTCGAGCCCGTTACACGCGAGAATTCAGCGTTGGCTGGCCTGAGACGCCGTTGATCTTTCTAGTCGACGCCTCGGTCTACGTTTTTCGCGCCTACCACTCGATGTTGCCTGACATGGTGGATCGGGACGGCAACCCGGTGCACGCCGTCTTTGGCTTCGCGCGTTTTCTGGGTGACCTCATCGAAAGAGTCCGGCCGCGCTATGTTGCGGTAGCCTTCGACCAACGCGCGGCGAACTCCTACCGAAGTAGGATTTACCCTCCCTACAAGGCGAATCGTGAGCCGGCCCCTGTCGACCTCGCGCTGCAGTTTCAGCACTGCCGGGAGCTTTGCCGACATCTCGGGCTACCCGCATTCGTGAGTCCGGAATACGAAGCGGACGACATCATCGGGACACTCGGCTGTCTGATGCGCGATGAGGGGATCCGATCCGCGTTCATCACGCGCGACAAGGACCTTGCCCAACTCGTTCGTAGCGGCGATCTGTACTGGGATTTTGGTGCGCGCGAGCAGTTCGGCTACCACGACATCGAGCGCCACTTCGGTGTAGCGCCGGAGCGCTTCGCCGATTACCTTGCACTCACGGGCGACGATTGCGACAACATTCCGGGCGTCCCGGGCGTCGGCCACAAGACGGCAGCATCGCTGATGAAGGCGTTCGATTCGCTCGACGACCTTTACGCCAATCTCCCCCGCGTGTTGGGTCTGAAGTTGCGTGGCGCGCGCACGCTGAGTGATCGTCTGCGCGAGCATCGCGAGTCGGTGTTTCTCGCGCGGAAGCTCACGCATATCACGTGTGACATGCAACTCGGAGTCGATGTGGAGGGTCTGCGCCGCCGCCGGCCCGACGCGCCGGCGCTAACCGACCTTTACGACAGGCTCGGTTTCGGGCCCTTCCTGCGCCGGCAGAGCGAGCGGTTGGCTCAAATTCCCCCCTAACGCTCTTTCAGCGAGCTGTCGGTACCTGACCTGTCACACAGCCGAGGGGCTCGCCGAAGCCGTCCGTCGCACGTGCCTCCAGAAAGACTTCCCTGCCATCGAGCGCCTGCGTGTC
>DATBCZ010000549.1:0-2471 GCA_036270175.1 Steroidobacteraceae bacterium
CGCCGCGAGTTCATCGAGAAGAACGCGCTGTCGGTAGCGAATCTGGACGTCTGATTGTTTCTTACGCGAGTCACCGGGTGGCTGCAAAGCGCTCGGTGGCCCGCCTGGGCGTCAATTGGCGTCCATCCACGGACCGGCGTGGCCCCTAAGGCAGCCGCAAGGGTGGGGAGCGCCCTCTTCAAAGCGCGGCCTCGGGCCGGCAACGGGGAGTCTCCGTTCGACCCGCCGATGCGGCGCTGTGTCATCCCGCGCCGCGGCCTACATAAACTGTTTAGCCAACTCCCACGACACCGCGTCAATCGCTCCTTGTAGCGCGCGCGCCGTCACCGACGGATTAGCCTGCAGCGCAGTGCGATCCCGGAACCGGAACGTATTCTCGGCATGCACCAACACGGCGTCCTCGTCAGTCGCCACCGAAAATCCGTACACGATCCGTCCCTGGTACAAAATCTTGCCGCTCTTGGCGTCGATGAGACGGGCACGGATCTCCAGGTGCGGCCAATATTCCTCCGAGGACCGCATCGCCTGGAACCCGATGTAGTCCGCATAGACATCCAGAAAAGCGTCGACACGCTTAACCGTCGACGGGTAGTGCTCCATGAATCGAGAGCGCTCTTTCTCCGGGCGCGACTCCGGCGAGTGGACCATGGCGAAACCGGCTTTGCTCATGGCGACGAACACGGACTCGCTCAGCGCCGCCTCGTAGTTGTAACTCGCCTTGGCGAGCACGGCCTGCATTTCCTGCTGCGCCCCTGCGGCTCGGCGTGACTCGATGTAGTTGCCCACGACGCCGAAGCTCGCGCCGATGGGATTCATGATGGTGACCTGCGGTCGCTCGGGAACGCCCGGTGTGGTGAGACAGACGCGCCGCACCTCGACGCGCGAGGCCTGCTCGAAGTTCGCCGGCGGCAACGAGCCACACGCGCTCAGAACCAAAGCGAACCCTATCGCTACTGCGGCTTTCAACAGTGGAAGCATGACGAGCCCGGAAATCAGCCGAGCCCATCTTTCCCTACCACGCGCTGGCGAAATACCGCGCGCGTCTCAATCTCGGACTGTGTCACCCCAAGGTAACGATCCCTGTCGGTAAGACGCGTCATGACCGTAGCTTTCGACACGGCTATTAGCTTGATCCCTGCGCCCCGGCCTTGCGCATGTCGACGACTATTTCGCCGTGCCTATTACTAGGCCGGACGCTGCGTCAATCCGGTTTCCCCGCGGCCACCGCGATTCCCATGCAGCTCGGCAACCGTCGCCTCAATCCACTCCTGTACCTCGCGATTGATCTCCCGAACATCCCGCCCCGCCGCCACTATGGGACGCCCGATAACCACGCGAATTGTCCCCGGCTTCTTCATCAGCCCGCGACGCGGCCAGAAGTCACCCGCGTTGTGAGCCACCGGGATAATGAGCCGCCCGGTCTCCACCGCCAGCAGCGTCCCGCTCACACCGTAACGGCGCGTCTGCCCCGGCATCATTCGCGTGCCTTCCGGAAAAATGATGATCCAGTCGCCCTCGGCGATCCGTTGCTTACCCTGCTCCACGACCTGCCCGACAGCCGAGTGACCCGACTTCCGATCGATTGCGATAGCGTGGAGCTGGCGAATGCCCCATCCCACAAAGGGAATCCACAGCAGCTCGCGCTTGAGCACCCACACCTGCCGCGGGAAGACCACCGCCATAGCGACTGTCTCCCACGAGGAAGAGTGCTTCCACAGCGCGATGTGGTTGTCGGCCGGGATGTTCTCGGCGCCTTCGATCCGATAGTCGAGACGGCAGCACCACTTCAGCGTCCGCAGCAGGACGGCGCCCCAAAATCGCGCCAGCTTGAAGCGGTGCCGGAACGGCAGGAAACAACACGCGATGACAAAAAAGATCGCGTAGAAAAACGTCCAGAGAAAAAAGAACGCCGTGTAGATCAGCGAGCCGATGAATTGCATGAGGGGAAAGTTTACCGAAGGTTCTAACCAGGCAACCGTGACAAGTCCGCTACCCCCGCGAACAACCCGTGGAGTTGCGCCAGCAACGCCAGCCGGTTGGCCCGCAGCCGCGGATCCTCGTCCATGACCATGACCTGATCGAAAAACTCATCCACGGCCGGCCGCAACTGCGCCAGCCGTCCCAGCGCGTTAGCGTATTCCCTCTGTGCCGTGGCGACCGACACCGCATCGCGCAGCGCCCGCATAGAGTCGAAGAGCCGCACTTCCGCGTCCGCCTTCAGCGCCTCGACGTCGACCTCTCCAGGAACCACGCCGCCGGCGGATTTCCGCAGGATGTTGGCAATGCGCTTGTTGGCCGCCGTGAGGCTCGCCGATTCCGGCAGCTCGAGGAACGCTCGCAGCGCCTTCAGTCGCGCATCGAAATCCAACGGCGACAGGGGCGCACTCGCCAACACGGCATCGAACATCTCGGTCGTCATTGTCGCTGCGCCGATCGCGTTCCGTGTGCCGCCGCCTTCGAGGTAGTACGCG